>JBBITS010000074.1:4288-10777 GCA_037440665.1 Chloroflexota bacterium | reverse complement strand
GACCTCCTCCAGCTGCGCGAGATGGTGAAGACCGACCCGTCGAACGCGGAGTTCCGCAAGGCGATGGTGAGCGGCATCGCCAGCGCGGAGTTCGCCGGCATCGACTCCTTCAGCCGCAAGGTCTGCGAGTGGCAGGACTGGCCCGTCCCCTGGTCGCTGATCATGGCTATGGCGCGCCAGACCTGGGACGAGGTGCGTCACGCCTGGCTGGGCAAGGAACTGCTGGAATCCTACGGCGGCGAGCTGGGCGAGTACCCCGACACTCTGGCCGGCGGCGGCGCGGCCGGCGCGGTCGTGCCCGACGGCGTCGCGGAGGCGCTGCGAGACCCCATAGTCAGCCTTTCGATGACCAACGTCTCGCTCGAAGGCGCCGCACTCCAACTGTTCCGCGACACGTCGCTGGTCGGGCGGCGCATAGGCGACCGCATGATGGAGCACGTCTTCGATTACAACTGGGCAGATGAAGTTACGCACACCGCCATCGGCGACTACTTCATCAAGCTCCTCGTCGAGGGCAAGCCCGAGGAGGAGAAGAAGGCTCTGCGGGCCCACGGCCTGGCCGAGGCCTTCCGCGCCCGCCTGAGCGCCGAGCAAACTGAGGAGCTGCGGGCGTTCTTCGCCGAGGAGCTGGACCGCGGCCTCTCTGCCCTGGGGACCGGAGCTGTCGGGCCAACCTCCAACGGAGCGGCTGGCTGAGATGGCCGTCCGCATCGAGTTGGCGACGTGCATCAACTGCGGCTGGTGCCGTCGCGCCTGCCCCACCGAGGCCATCCGCTACTTCTCGACCGGACGCCGCACACACGTTGTCGACATGGACTGGTGCATCGACTGCGGCATCTGCGGCCCGTTGTGCCCCGTGGGCAGCATCTTCGAAGACGCCTACAGGCCCCAGGAGCAGCAAGCGGGCCTCGCTAAAGCGAAGGCCCGCGCCTGGGCGCGACGTCAATACGCCGTTCGCGAGGAACGGCGCACTCGCGTCGCGACCGCGCTGGCGACGCTCGCCGACGGCGGCTAGGAGAGCAGCATGGCCCGCATGGAGTTCGCCATCGACCCCCGGCACATCGGCGGCGCCCTTCCGGTGGACGACGCCGCGCGCCGCCTCATGAACTACCGCTACGCCGAGAACGTGTGCATGACGGCGTTGGGCGGTTGGGCTGCGACCTGCCCCACCATCAAGGTCAAGTTCGCGTTCGGAGAGCACTGCTACCACGACTCCATACACTCCTACTGGCTGGGCCAGCGCCTGCCGGAACTGCGCGTCACTGAGGCCGTGGACCTCGACGCGCCGCCGACGCTCCGAGCTTCCATGAAGGCTGAACCGCCCAACGACGCCTTCGTCCGCTTCTGTGACGAACTGCTGCTGCAGGACGACGAACTGCTACGCATCGTGGGGCTCTATCGCGTTCTGAAGACGCACCTGTCCGTGCACTACCGGCGCCACGTCTTGCTCACCGACGCCGTGTGCGACGCCCCGACGGTCCGCATTCTGGAGCACATCCTCCTTGAGGAGGAGCGGCACCTCCAATGGGGACAGGCCATCTACGAGGAGATGGCCGATGCACCCGCGAAGCGGCGGACCGCCCTGGAGTGGCAGATGCGCCTGGAGGAGTTGCTGGCCGCCGCGGGCGGCGTCACCGGCGGCTCCTAGCCGCCCGCCGGGTTCCAGGGAAACACAGCAGGCGCGCCGCAGACGCGCGACCAGCGCGAGACCGGCGTTGAGCGCGCCGGGGATCGAAAGGGTGGCGGCCCCATGGACGGCCCGGCGGTTCAGGCCATGCTCCAAGAAGACCGTGCAGAGTGGGAGAGGCTCGTCGCGCTGCTCGACGCGCATCCCGAGGGTCCCCTTCACGACCCCGAGTCGCCGGAGTGGACCGCCCGGGACGTGTATGCCCATCTGGCGCGCTGGATCGAGCGCTCCACGACCGAAATGGAAGGCTGGCTTGCCACGCGCACCCTACTGCCAAAGCTGGAGGGTTCGGACGACGAGATCAATGCGCGCTGGCAGCAGGAGGACAGCGCGCTCACCCTCGACGAAGCCCGCGAGCGCGCCCGGCGCGCCTTCGAGCGCCGCCTTCGCGCCATAGAGGCGGTCCCGCTCGACCGCTGGGACGCCGTGGGCGAGGCCTGCGCCCGCGCCGACGGCGCGGCGCACTACCGGAGCCATCGAAGCTACATCGCCGGTCCGTAAGGCGCGGGGCGCGACGGAATCGCCGCCGACGGCCTCCACCCCTTGACATACCTAAGACACCGATATATAGTACCCCTAGTTATGGACCGAAGAGCCTACTGGGACAACCTCATCGCCCGCAGCGCCTCGCGCTTCTTCCTGCTGGCCAGCCTGGCGAGGCGGCCCATGCACGGCTACGAGTTGGCCCGCGCCATCGCCGACGCCTGCGACAACTGCTGCGAGCCCTCCGACGCCATGATCTACCCCGCCATCCGCGACCTCAGCGAAGGCGGCTACGTCGTCTGCCGCGAGGAGGCGCAGGGCGGCCGCAAGCGCAAGGTCTGCGAGCTGACCGAGCGAGGTTGGGAGGCTTACCACGCCGCCGCGGAGGCGTGGGGGCGCGTGTTACCCCATCTTTCCAGGGCCGTTGCCGATGGCCTGAAGAATCCGGTCGAACCAGACGAAGAAGGAGCATGCCATGCCGAAGCAGAGTGCGGAGCAGGTGAAGGCCGCTGTTAGGGAGCGCTACGCCTCCCGAATCAAGGCCCGCCGCCGGGACGCCGAGACCATTCCGCTGACCAGCGCAGGTTCGTCCTGTTGCGGGCCTTCGTCCGCCCCGGCGGAACAGGACGAGCGCTCCGCGTGGACGCAGGAGATCTACTCGGCACAGGAGCGAGGATCCGTCGGCGAAGCCATCGCCGAACTCTCCATGGGCTGCGGCAACCCTGTCGCCATCGCCGAGCTGCGCGAGGGCGAGACGGTGCTCGACCTCGGCAGCGGCGGCGGTCTCGACTGCTTCCTGGCCGCGCAGAAAGTCGGGCCGAAGGGCCGCGCCATCGGCGTCGACATGACGCCGGAGATGATCGAGACAGCCAGGGCGAACATCGCAAAGGTCGGCGCGGCGAACGTCGAATTCCGCCTGGGCGATCTCGAGAAGCTGCCGGTCGACAGCGCCAACGTCGACGTCATCATCTCGAACTGCGTCATTAACCTGACGCCGGACAAGGACGTCGTCCTGCGCGAGGCGTTCCGCGTGCTCAAGCCGGGAGGCCGCTTTCGCGTGTCGGACATCGTCTGGACTCGCGAGCCCTCGCGGGAAGAGCAGCGCTCCTTGAGCGACTGGGCTGGCTGCGTGGCAGGCGCCCTGACCGCTAACGACTTCCTGGCAAAGCTGCGCGCGGCGGGATTCGTCAACCCGCGCGTGCAGCGCGGCGACGACGGAGGTCAGGGCTGGGTCTCGGCTCTCATCTGGGCCGAGAAGCCGGAGCCCGCGCCGCCCCAGGCATCCGAGCGCCTCGGCTGCTGCTAGCCGCCCCCTGCCCGCCCCCTTAGGCCAGGCCGCCGGCCGGGTCCGTCGGCCTGGCGTGTCATCCGATCAGACAGACGTTAGAATCACCGCATGAGCCGCGGGTCCCGCCCGCCCAAGAGCTTGATCGACCTCGCTCTGAGGCCGGCTGTGGCCTTGCCCGCGGCGGCATTTGCCGGTGTGCTGTCGTTCATGCTGATCTTCGCGCCTTCCGGTTCAAGCCTGGGCCCAGGCAGCACGGTCATCGCCACGCAGATTCCGACCAACACGCCCGGCCCCAGCCCGACGCCAGGACCGCCGCCCACGCCGCCGCCGTCGCCGACTCCCGAGCCGGGCGCCGCGGATCGCGACGCCCGCCGCGCTGAGGACCTCGAACTCATCGCCAGGGCGTTGTCCGAGTTCCATCGCTCGCACGGGGCATATCCTGACACGGGTGACAGCATTCAGACGTTGTGTGTCTATGAAGATCTCGATGCCGGGTGCGCCCTGAAGGAGTACCTGGACCCGCTCCCTGCGGGCCCCCTGAAGGACTCGGCCAGGGATGGCTACTGGTATCAGTCGGACGGGAAATCCTACGTCGTGTTTGCCGTGCTGGAATCGCGGGACGCCGATCCGCCGTGCAAGGCAGCCGATGCAGCCTTCTTCGAGCGCCCAGAGCGTGTTTACTGCGTCGTCGCAGCAGCGGAATAGGCTGGAGCAGAACATGCCGCTTCGAATCGTCTCCAGGCGGCTGGAACTCGAGAGCGAGGCGCTCTCCCATATCCAAGGACGTTATGGTGAGTTCGCTCTCGTCACCGCGCTCACGCTTGTCGCGTTGTTCTTGCGCGCGTACCGCCTGGAGGATTTCCCGCCCGGCTTCCATGGGGACGAGGGCCTGATGGGGCTGGACGCGCAACGCATCCTGCGCGAGGGATGGATAGGACCGTACCTGCCTAGCGCGCTGGGCATCCCCTCGGGGCCAGTGTACTGGGCCGCCGCCGTCATCAAGGCGCTGGGCCCTAGCGTCTTTGCAGCTCGGTTCGCACTGGCCCTCTTGGGAACCGCCACGATTCCTATCGCCTACGCTGCCGTCCGTGTCATGCACGGCCGGAAGGTGGCGCTACTCGCCGCTCTGTTCCTGACGTTTTCGGCATGGCACCTCCACTTCAGCCGCCTCGCCTACATCACCGTCGCCTGGCCACTGATGCAGATGGCCACTGTGCTATTCCTGTTTCTGGCCGTCCGGACCAGGCAGTGGCCGTACTTCGCGCTGACCGGCCTGATGGCAGGACTTGGCGTCTTCAGCTACACGGCTTACCCCATCTTTCTGGTCGCTCTCGCGGCTTTCCTGGCTTGGCTTGGACTGCGCGGCTACTTTCCACGCCATCTCAGGTCATACGCCCTACACGTGGTCCTGGTAGGCGCCGGGTTTGTCTGCGGCGCGTTCTCAATGATCCAGTACGCGGCTGACGAGTCCAACGGCTACTTCAATCACTTCAGGACGTATTCGCTCCGGGAGAGCGACCGCTGGCAGGAGGCCTCGGGCCTTGGGGGAAAGGCTGAGATACTGGGAGGCCAGGCCCGGGACTGGTTCGTGACGATGACGTGGCGAGGCCACTTCGACGCCGTGGACGCCACAGGCGTCCGGCCAATGCTAGACGAGCTAACGCTGGCGCTGGCGGCAGCAGGCCTCGTTATCGCTGTAGCGAACTGGCGGAGGCTTCCGCACGCGTTCTCCCTCATCATGCTGCTGGTGATCCCGATCGCTGCTGTCATCACGGTCGAGGGCCAGGTTCGGAGGACGCTCGGTCTGGCTCCGATCGTGGCGATCCTTATGGCGCTGCCGCTCGCAGCCATCTGGCAGTGGGCCGAAGGGCAGGAGGCGCTGCGCAGGCGGGCGGCATACGCGGGTATCGCCGGCGTCGTTGCGCTGGTCGCAATCCTGAATCTACGCTTCTACTTCGGGACGCTCGCTACGTCCGACGGCGCGCGCTGGGTGTTCGTCGAGGAACTGGCTGAGGCCTCGCGGTACATCGAAGACGTCAACCCAGACATCGTGTACTTCTATGCGCCGCGCTGGAGCTACAACTACGAGACGCGGAAGTTCCTTGCGCCAGACGTCCCGGGCGAAGACCGCTCGGAACAGTTCGGACAGGGCAATACGGGCCTCGAAGCCGACCGGTCGAAGGACGTCCTGTACATCTTCATTGGCCCCTACGTCGAGAAACTGCCCGAGGTCGAGGCCATGTACCCGGCGGGCCAGGCATACAACGGGCTCGCCGACGACAGCCGTCTGCTTTTCGTGGCCTACCGCCTCCCGCCGCATCCCGCGCTGGCGAGCCAATGAGACGACCTGGCGTCCGGCCCTGCGGCTTCCCTGTCTGCTATCATCGACCCGACCGGCGAGCCGCGCTGATGCACCGGACTGGCGAGGCCCGATGACCGAACGTTCTCCGTCCCTTTCCGAGGTCGCCGAGACATCGGCGGCCGCCCGTCGGCCGACCTTCCGCCCCCAGACCTCCCTCCTCTCGCTCACCATCGCCGACGTCGTGACCCTGGTCATGCTCACCAGCATCGTCGTCGCCGGAGGCTACCTCCGGCTCGCCCACAACAACTGGGACGCCAACTCCGACGGCCAGAGCCTGCACCTGCACCCCGACGAGCGCTTCATCACCACGGTCGTTCTCGACACGAAGGCCCCCGACGGCATCGCCGACTACTTCGACACGGACAGCTCGCGGCTGAACCCCTACAACAGCGATCACCCGACGTACGTATACGGCGAGCTGCCGCTGTTTCTGGGCAAGTTCGTCGCGTCCCACTGGAATCTGCTGACGCTGGGCATCGGCGGCGACTGGTACAACTACGATCACGTCAACCGCGCCGGACGGGCGCTGACCGGCCTCTTCGACACGGCGACCATCCTCGTGGTCTTCCTGATCGCCGCGCGCCTGCGCAACGCGCGCGCAGGCCTGGTTGCCTCCTTTCTCTACGCCTTCTCGGCGCTGCCCATCCAGCACAGCCATTTCTTCGTCGT
>JBBITS010000074.1:1744-4254 GCA_037440665.1 Chloroflexota bacterium | reverse complement strand
GACCCCTACGCGACGTTTTTCGCCGCCGTCGCGATCTACGGCGCCGTACGGCTGGCGCAGGGCGGAGGCTGGCCGAGCGCCATGATCGCCGGCCTGGCCGTGGGTCTGGGGACGGCGTCGAAGGTCACGGTCGTCGCCCTGCTGCCAGTAGTGATGCTTGGCGCTGGCCTCCGGCTGTGGCCTGTCATCGAACCGATGCTGTTCCGAAGCCGCACCGGAGGTCAGTCCGCCAGCGCCGGCGCGCTCGGCACAGGAGCAGCCGCGCGCGTCCTCGGTCTGTGGATCGTCGCGACGGCCGCCGCGTTCGTGGCTTTCCGCGTCGCGATGCCCTACGCCTTCGAGGCGCCATCGTGGAGCAACCTTCTGCCCTGGACCATCGAACTGAACAGCCACTGGGTGGATGACGAACTGAACCAGCGGCAACTGCTCGACGGCTCGTCTTTCCCGCCCAACGTGCAGTGGATCGGGCGGACGCCGTGGCTGTGGCCGCTCCAGCAGATGGTCCTCTGGGGCATGGGCCCGGCGCTCGGCGTCACGGCGTGGATCGCCGTGGCGTACGCCGCTGCCCGCGCCTGGTTCCAGCGCGAACTGGTGTGGCTCGTTCCCCTGTCATGGGTGCTGGGCTACTTCGCCGTCATGGGCGGGCAGTTCTCGCTCTACATGCGCTATTTCCTGCCTCTGTACCCTGCCCTCGCGGCTCTCGCCGGTGTCGCGCTCATCGACTTCTGGGACTGGAGCAGCTCGCCTTCTGTCGCGCGCGGGTGGATCGAGCGTCTCGTGGGCGCCGCCGGCAGACGCCTGCTACCGGCGGCCGGCGCGGCGGCGACGGCTCTGGTGACCGGTTTGACGGCCGCCTGGGGTCTCGCCTACTTCCACATCTACTCGGAGCCGGTGACGCGCGTGCAGGCCTCGGAGTGGATCCACGAGAACCTGCCCGAAGGCTCTACGCTCAGCTTCGAGCACTGGGACGATCCCCTGCCCTTCGGCGGCCCCAGGCAGTTCGAGCACGTGGGATTCGGCAACTACGAGTTCGACAGCCCGGAAAAGGTCGAATTGCTCCTGGACAACCTCGACGCCGTCGATTACGTCGTCCTCAGCAGCAACCGCCTTTCGGGCAGCATCACGCGCGCGCCGGCGATCTGGCCGGTGACCTCGCGGTACTACGAGGCGCTATACACCGGCGAGCTCGGCTTCAAGAAAATCGCCGAGTTCACCAGCCCTCCTGAGATCTTCGGGATCGCCATCCAGGACCGCGCGGCCGAGGAATCGTGGACAGTCTACGACCACCCGCCAGTCACGATCTACGAGAAGACGCCCTCGTACAGCCGCGAGCGCGCGATAGCGGCGCTTAACGCCGAGCGCGCCGTCACGGCCATCAACGTCGAACCGAAGGACGCCGGGAAGAACGCCATCCAGCTCCGGCCGGACGAGGCGGTGACGCAGCAGCGCGGCGGCACGTGGACCGACGTATTCAACCCCACGAACTTCGCCAACGACCACCCGCTTCTTGTGTGGCTCGTCGTCCTGGAACTGACGGCGCTCGCGCTGGTCCCGCTGGCGTCGGTGCTGTTCCGCGAGCTTCCGGACCGGGGCTATCTCCTGACCAAGCCGCTGGGCTTCGTGGTGTTCGCCTACCTGGTGTGGGCGCCAGTGTCGTTCGGCCTCGTCCACTTCACGCGGACGACGTCGTACCTCGCGCTGATCGCCCTGCTTCTCTTCGGCGTGGCTACGCGGCAACTCTGGGCGCGCCAGGTGCGCGAGCTATTCCGCGACCACTGGCGGGCCATCGTCCTGGCCGAAGCGCTGTTCCTGGCAGCGTTCCTGGCGGCCTACGCCTTCCGCCTCGCCAATCCCGACGTCTGGCACCCGTTCCGGGGCGGCGAGAAGCCGATGGAGATGGCCTATCTGACGGCGGTGACCCGGAGCACCACAATCCCGCCCTACGACCCGTGGTACGCCGGGGGCTACATCAACTACTACTACTACGGCTTCTTCATGACGGGAAACGTCATGAAGCTCACCGGGATGCAGCCGGAGATCGCGTTCAACCTGGCCGTTCCGACGTTCTTCGCGCTGACGGCGACGTTGGTCTGGTCCATCACTTACAACCTCGTCGAGATGGCGCGGAGCGCCATCAAGCGGCAGCCGGGCCTTGGGCGTATACCGGCCTGGACTACCTTCTGGGCCGCGGGCGCTGGCGTCTTCCTGGTGATGCTCGCCGGCAACGTGCGCGGCATGGACCAGGGAATCGACCGCCTGACCGATGCCTCGCCGTACCAGATCGGCGTTCCAGTTCTGGGAACCCTCGCCGAGATCCCGGGCGGCGTCTGGGAGCTGGTCACGGGCGGCGACATAGAGTACGACTACTGGGACCCCAGCCGGGCTATCCGCCTGACGCCGGACCAGATGGACCAGACGGCGCCCATCACCGAGTTCCCCATGTTCACCTTCCTGTACGCCGACCTGCACGCCCACATGATGGCGATCCCTTTCGACGTCCTGGCCATCGG
>JBBITS010000074.1:0-1734 GCA_037440665.1 Chloroflexota bacterium | reverse complement strand
TGGCGATGCCGGTCTCGCTGCTGTCGGTGGCCATCGGCCTCGTGGCCGTCGCCAGCGGCCGGAGGTGGCGCGGCCTGCCGCGCGGCCAGCGGCGGGCGCTCGAATGGAGCGTCGTAGTCTTGCTCGGCCTGCTGGTGGGCAGCGCGCGCTGGACCAACGCGTGGGACTTCCCGACGTTCGGCCTCATGGCGTCCGCGACGCTCTTCATCGCCCAGTGGCGCGGCTACGGCAGGATTGGCCTCCCGACGCTGGGCATGTGGCTCGTCAAGTCAGTGGCCGTGCTGGCGCTGGCGGTGGCGCTTTTCCTGCCGACGTCGCAGCGGTTCGTTTCGCCCAGCAGCGGCTTCCTCCGAGCCGAGCAGACCACGCAGCTCGACGACTACTTCTGGCACTTCGGGCTGTTCATCGCCGTCGCGGCCGCGCTGCTGGGCGGTTGGCTGTTCCGGGCGATGGGCCGCGCGCGGTCGCTCCGGCTCCTGCGAAACGGCAACGCTGTCACGCTGCCGCTGGCGGGCGTAGTCTTCGCGCTGCCCGCCCTCGTCGTCATCGCCGGGACGCAGCAGGACCGGATGGGGGTCGCGGCGTTCGCCTCGGTAATGGTGGCCGTCGCGGCCATCCTCGCCTACAGGGAGCTGACGCAGCCGCGTCCGGACTCGCACGTGCGCGTGTTCGTCCTCGCTCTGCTGGCGATGACGTTCGGGCTGGGCACCGGCGTCGAGATCGTCACGCTCAAGGACGACATCACCCGCATGAACACGGTGTTCAAGTTCTACCTGCACGCGTGGCTGCTGGCGGGCATCGCGTCGGCCGTCGGGCTCTGGTACCTGCTGGCCGTCATGCGGCCTGACCTCGCGCTGCGGCGGGCTGGCGAGCGCGCCATGTCGCGTATGACGGTCGCGCACTGGGCGCCGTACGGAGCGCTGGCGACGGTCATGTCGCTTCTCCTGCTGGGCGCGGCCCTGTACCCGATTCTGGCGTTGCCCATGCGGCTCGACGAGCGGTTCGCCGAGCTGCCGCGCTCCATCAACGGCATGAACTTCATGCAGGTCGCGACCTTCGGCGACGACTACGGCGAAGTTGCGCTGGCGCAGGACTACGAGGGCATTCTCTGGATGCGCGAGCGCGTCGAGGGCTCGCCCGTAATCATGGAGGCGGTGACGCCGTTGTACCGCTGGGGCGCGCGGTATTCGATTTACACCGGCCTGCCGTCGGTCTCCGGATGGGACTGGCACCAGCGCCAGCAGCGCGGCAGGTTCGCGTACAAGGTGAGCGAGCGGCAGGCGGACGTCGCCCGCTTCTACAGCGTGGCGGACACGGCCGAGCAGACGGCCATCATCGACGCCTACGGCGTGCAGTACGTCATTGTCGGGCAGCTAGAGCGCAACTACTTCGGCGAGGAAGGCATCCGCAACATCGAGGGCGGACTCGGCGGGCGGCTGGACAAGCTGTTCGACAACGGCGGCACCCAGATCTACCGCGTGAAGCCGCGTCCCGTGCCGCCTGCGCCGCAGGTCCTCGGGCCGTGACGCCAAGCTCCCCCGGGTAAACTGTCATGCTGAGTTCCTTCCAGAGGAAGGACGAAGCATCTGGCAGGGCGCTGAAGGACTCTGGAGAAGAAAAGTCTCTCTCGCCGGAGTCGAGTCTTCGACTTGCCCACCCGCCCAGCAGGTGGTTTGAATCTGGGGGACACCCACAGACCCCTCGCCAGTCTCCGCAGGCGACTCGCCTCCGGCG
>JBBITS010000073.1:569-10777 GCA_037440665.1 Chloroflexota bacterium | reverse complement strand
CCATCGGCTCGCCCTCCGGCAACATGGTGGTCGACATCGGCGGCGGCCGCTGCGAGGCCGCGATCATCTCGATGTACGGCATCGTCGTCTCCGAGAGCATCCGCGTGGCTGGCGACCGTCTCGACGACGCTGTGGCCGCCTACATCAAGCGCCGCCATAACCTCATCGTCGGCGAGCGCACCGCCGAAGAAGTGAAGATGCAGATCGGCAGCGCCATCCCTCTGGAGAACGAGGACAAGATGGAAGTGCGCGGACGCGACCAGATCAGTGGCCTGCCCAAGACCATCACGGTCACCACCAACGAGGTCACCGCGGCCGTACAGGACTGCCTCGCCGCCATCGTTCAGACCGTGCGCGCCGTCCTCGAAAAGACGCCGCCGGAACTGGCTTCCGACGTCATCGACCGCGGCATCGTCCTCACCGGCGGTGGCGCGCTCCTGCGCCACCTTGACGCTCTGCTGACGCAGGAGACGGGCATCCCTTGCACCGTCGCCGAGAACCCCATGGACTGTGTGGCCGTCGGAGCGGGCATCGCGCTGGAATACCTGGAGATCATCAAGCGCAGCCTGCCGACGGAAGAAGAGTCGCTCGTCGCCAGCTATTGAAAGGAGCCCCCATGCCGGGCGTCACCACCGCCTACGACAGCGCCAAACGCGCCGTTGACGCTTCGTTCGACAGCCTCGTCCGCGTCAGCCGCGAGATCCACGCGAACCCCGAGCTGGCGTTCGAGGAGCGCAAGGCCGCGGCGCTCCTCTCAGACTACCTTGGGAAGGAAGGCTTCGCGGTCGAGCGCGGCGTCGCGACGATGGAGACGGCGTTCCGCGCCGTATGGGGCGAAGGCCCCGTTACGGTCGCCTACCTGCTGGAGTACGACGCCCTGCCCGAGATCGGCCACGCCTGCGGCCACAACCTCATCGCGACCGCGGGCCTGGCGGGCGCGCTGGGCCTCAAGGCGGCCGCTTCGCCTTCCGACGTGCGCCTGGTGGTGCTTGGCACGCCCGCCGAGGAGGGCGGCGGCGGCAAGACCGCGATGGTCAACGAGGGCGTGTTCAACGATGTCGACGTCGCCCTCATGGCCCATCCCGCGCCGGTCGACATCGCCGAGCCGCCGATGTACGGAGTGTCCACGGTGACGGTTAAGTACAAAGGCAAGGCATCGCACGCGTCGTTCGCGCCGGAACTCGGTGTCAACGCCCTCGACGCGCTGGTGACCGCGTACCAGTCCATCGCGCAGCTCCGCCAGCACATCCGGCGCGACGCCCGCATACACGGCATCATCACCGACGGCGGAACGAAGCCCAACATCGTGCCCGAACACGCAGCCGGTCAGTTCTACGTCCGCGCGCTGGACCCGGTGTACCTGGAGGACCTCAAGCGCCGCGTGGAGCGCTGCTTCGAGGCCGGCGCCATCGCGACAGGCGCCGAGGTGGAATGGAAGTACAAGGGTGTCGACTACGCGCCCATGCGCAACAACGGTCCCCTCGCCGAAACCTATCGCCGGCACGCCGAATCCCTCGGCCGCCGCTTCTGGGACGGCCCCGGCGCCGATTCCGCCGGCTCGAGCGATCAGGGCAACGTCAGCCAGGTCGTGCCGGCCATCCACCCTATGTTCGCTATCGGCGCGCGCGCCATCAACCACACGCCCGAATTCACCGAAGCAGCGAACACCGACGCCGCGCACGAGGCCATGCGCCAGGTGGGCCAGGCCCTTGCCCTCACCGGCATCGACGTCGTGAGCGACCCCGGCCTACTGAAGCGGGCGAAAGAGGCCTTCGCCTCCGGGCAGTAGACGTACCCGCTTATTCCCGCACACGCTGCAACGACTGCGTCGTGTACACGTGCTCGCCCTTCACGCATGTCTCCACCACGCGCAGCTCTTCGTCCAGCACGATGAAGTCGGCGTCCTTGCCGGCCGCCAGCGACCCCTTGTGGTCGTCGACGCCTATGACGGCGGCCGCGTTCAGCGACGCCATGCGCACGGCCTCGGGAAGGCTCACGCCGAGCCAGTCGATGGCGTTGCGGACCATGCGTTCCAGCGTCGTCACGCCGCCCACGATGGTCCCGTCGGCTCGCACTGCCTTTCCTCCCTCGACACGCACCTCCATGCCCTCCCACGTCGCCGCCGGTCCCGCAGCGCCCGCGAGCGGTATGGCGTCGGTGACAATGACGACGCCATCGGAGCCTTTCGCGCGAACGAGTAGCGCCGCCGCTGCCGGGTGGACGTGCGCGCCGTCGAGGATCAGTTCCGCTGTGACGTCCGGCTCCGTGAGGATGGCGCCGAGGCAGCCTGGATCACGATGGCCGAAGGGGCGCATGGCGTTGAAGACGTGCGTCGCGTGGCGCACGCTCAGCTTCACGGCGCGCTTTGCGTCATCGTACGTCGCGTCCGTGTGACCCATCGCCGGCGTCGCGCCCGATTCCAGCACCGCCGCGATGAGAGCATCCGCGCCCGGCAGCTCCGGCGCCAGCGTCACCTGACGGACGTGGCATCGGGCGGCCGCCGCCAGCTCCCGGTAGGCCCTTGCGTCGGGCGGGCGCAGCCAGGCCGGATCGAACGCGCCCCTTCGCACCGGGTTCAGAAACGGCCCTTCCAGGTGGAAGCCCAAGACCTGCGCGCCGCCGTGCGTCGGGCCCACGACGCCGGCCAGTGCCTCCAGCCGCCGCGCGAGCCGCTCCTGATCCGGCGCCGCCGTGCTCACCAGGAACGACGTGACGCCGTGTTGCGTCACCCAGCGCGCGTACGCCTCCGCCTCGCGCGGGTCGTCCGTCATCAGCGAATGACCGCCGCCGCCGTGCACGTGAATGTCGATGAGCCCGGGCGCGACGTAGCGCCTCCCCGCATCGAAGACCTCGGCGCCGGGCGGCGGCTCGAAGTCGCCAACCTGCCGGATCACGCCGTCGCTCACGAGGATCGAGCCAACCTCGATCTCGTCGCTGAGCACCAGACGGGCGTTTACGATGGCCTTCACGAGACGCAGCCTACACTACACGCGCGCCGCCGTTCGAGAGGCGTCCGTCACGACGTTGACAGGCTTCCCCGCGTTCTCTAGCCTGTGCTGACGAGAGGGTTGCTTCACATGAAGCCGCTTGCCATTCTCGCGCTTCTGGCCGTGGCGGGGATTTGCCTCGCTGCCGCGCCGTGGGCGCCGCCAGCAGATGCCCAGGACTGCACGCGTACGGTGGAGCCCGGAGGCAGTGTGCAGGAAGCCGTCAACGGGGCGGGCCGGGGCGCAGTGATCTGCGTCGAAGCCGGCACGTACGTCGGCACCGTAACCATCGAGTTCCGGTCGGACCTGACGTTGCAGGGCGCCGGGCGCGGTCAGACCGTCATCGCGCCCCGCACGAACGACGCCCTCCTCATCTTCCACAGCAAGAACGTCACGATTCGCGGCGTGACGTTCGCCTTCGGCAACCCGGCGGCCGCATACGTCTACAAGAGCGCCAACGTCTGGTTCGACGACGTGGAGTTCGCCGGCGCTGGCATCGGCGTGCACTACGACGCCCGAAGCACCGGGCGCATCACCGGCAGCTTCGCCCACTCCAACTCAGGCGACGGCATCCTTCTGCGCGACAACTCCAACGTCACCGTCGAACGCACGTGGTCGGTCAGAAACGGCGGGGTCGGCGTGTCATCGGTCGGCGATACGGCGACGACGACGCTGACGCAGAACATCATCGCCTTCAACGGCGGGCCGGGCGTCTTCGCTGGCGTGACGCCGTGCGCGCTTCTGCCCCCGGGCCAGCTCGAAGCGCCACCATGCTACTTCGAGAACCTGGCCGGCTACGTGGGCAGGGGCAACCTCATCATGACGTCGAACCTCGTGCTCGGTAACCAGAGCACCGGCGTCGTGCTGTTCCCCGGGACGCGGGTGACCATGCGGTCGAACAACGTGTGGTTCAACCAGCTCACGGGCATCTTCGTCTGGGCGGCCATCTTGCAGTCGGAGGCCGACAACTTCGTGGGTAACGAAGAGCACGCCGTCGAGATTCGCGCCTACCCCGATCCGCTGAGCTTCGGCAAGGTGCCCGCGCCTTTCCCGACGCGCCCGGCGGGGCGCATCAACAACGCCCGCATCACCAACCAGTTCAAGCTCGACGACGTGATCCTCGGCGGCGGCGTACTGTCGCAGGGAGGCAATCTGGCTGTGACCAACAGCCTGATCTCCGGCAACGCCGGGATCGGCGTCTCCTACGTGAATCAGGCCATCGGCAGCATCGTGGGGAACACCATCACGGCCAACGGCGGGTCGGCCATCTGCCTGAGCAACGCCGGGCAGGTGGAGGTATCGGGGAACAGCGCCTCGGGCAACCTCAACGACCAGGCCGGCGTCTGCGCCGAGCGCTGAGGCGGCGCGCTACCTGGCCTCTTCCACGGGCGGCGGTGCCTGCGTGCCGAAGAACCCGATGGCCAGCGCCGTGTGCAGGAACACGAGCGTGAAGATGCCGGCGCCGATGCCGACGTCGCGGCCGAACGCCGCGCCCGCGACTATGCCCGCGCCCACGGCCATCGCGGCCGCCAGGTTCATTACGATGAGGAAAACCAGCACGTCGCGTGTACCTCCGCTCGACTTCGGCCCTGGGCCGCCTGCGCGGCCAGACGGAAGTGTACATCAGAGACGGCTGATGCCGTAGACCCAACCTGTGGCGCCGCGGGTTACGGGTAGGGGCTCGGCAGTGCCGAGCCCCACACCTTTCCGAGGCGCCTGATATTGTGTAAATTCCTGTTTTCATGTTAGTGTGCACCAGGCAAGAATTCATGAGGAGAAAGCCGGGACGCATGGCAAAGACGAAGATCGTGAAGCAGCTAAGGCATGGCCAGGTCACTATCCCCAAGGAGTTCCGTGAGGCCCTCCACATCGAGCGCGACGACCTGCTGGCGATAACGCTCACCGCTGGCAAGCTGGAGATCGAGCGCGTGGAGGTTGGAGTAGGACGCGGCGCTCCAGCCTGGGCCCGCGAACTCTACCGGCAGTTCGCGCCCGTCCGCGAGAGCCTGCGGGGCGCTACAGAGGAGGACATCAACCGGGCTATCGACGAGGCCCTGCGCAAGTCGCGCTCGCGGGCGCGATGAGGGCCGTTCTCAACACGGTCGTATTTCTGCGCGCGCTCATCAACCCGCATGGAGTGTGGGGCCGCCTTCTCTTCAATCTCTCGGATCGGTACACGATCCTGCTATCGCCGGCGATCATTGGCGAAATCGTTGACGTTCTCTACCGGCCGGACTTGCGCCAGCGCTTTCCCCAGATCGCCGAGCCTCCCGCCCTCGAAGCCGTCCTCGCGCTCTTCGCTCGGGCCGAGGTCGTCGAGCCGTCCTCTGAGCCACGCGTTTGCCGGGATGCGGACGATGACAAGTTCTTCGCCTGCGCCATCAAAGGCCGGGCCGCATACATCGTCTCGGAGGACAAGGACGTCCTGACCGTAGGCGAGCATGAAGGCGTTCGCACAGTGTCCGCCGCTGAGTTCATCGAAATACTGGAGGGGCCGATGGTAGGGCCGTAGTCCTTCTTCTAGGATTCGCCTCAGCCAGCCTGCCGATGAGCGTTCAGCCCCATGAAACAACCCGGAGCGTACGTCGTCCTGTTTGCCTTCCGGCAACCCACCACCATCGTAGTCGGGAGGTTAGGCCCGGTGCGCTTTCAGCCCGGCTGCTACGCGTACGTCGGGTCCGCCATGGGCGGCTTGGCGCCGCGCGTCACGCGGCACCTCAAGCGCCACAAGCGCCTGCGCTGGCACGTCGACTACGCGCTGCAGAAGGCGGACGTCATCGCCGTCGTGACCTTTCCCGGCTCGCGGCGCGCCGAGTGCGACCTCAACGACGCCATCGTCCGGCGCACGGGATCCGTACAGCCGGTCCGCGGCTTCGGAGCCAGCGACTGCCGCTGCCACTCGCACCTGCACTACTGGCCCGGCGCGCCCAGCGGTGATAGCGCGCTCGATCTGCTGGCGCGCGTTGCGTCTTCACTCCCTTGACACGGCGTGTTATGTTTTCCACTACTCGGTGGCGCGGGTATACAGGGAGGTGCGCCGTGCCACACCTAGACGCCCGCCTCAGCAGGCGTCAATTCCTCGGCTTCGCAGCCGCGGCCATCGGGGCCGGCGCCGGCCTCGGCGCGGCCCGCTGTGATCCGCGCATCCTCGAACCTGGCGTCAACGACGGCCCCTCCGGCCAGCCCTCGCAGAATCCGCCGCTGAGCTGGGTCTGGCAGTTCGCGGCCGACGGACACCCGGCGCTCATCCGGAACAACCTCGCTTCTCACAACGCCGGCATCGTGCTCAAAACGCACGACGGACACGATTACATGCGCAAATACGACTCGTCCATCTACGGGGTGTTCAGCGCGGCGCAGGTGCAGGTGTTGGCCGAGTACTTCGAAGAGCGCAGCGTGCCGTTCCACGCCTGGTGCGTCGCCCGCGGCCTCGACCCCGTCCTCGAGGCCACCATGGGGGCCGACGTGCTCGCCGCGGGCGCGCGCAGCCTGTTCATCGACTTCGAGCCTCACGCCGGCTTCTGGGCGGGCGACGCGAACGCGGCCAGGACGCTGGGACGCGAGCTGCGGCGGCGCGCTCCCGGCGCGCGCATCTGGCTCTCCATCGACCCCAGGCCCTGGCAGCTGCGAAAGCTGCCCATGGCCGAGATCGTCCCCTACGTCGACGGATTCGCGCCGCAGATCTACTGGGAAACCTTCGCCGACAACGGCGTCAAGTACGCGCAGAGCGGTTTCGACCCCGGACCGTCCGGCATCACTCCGGAGTTCCTGCTCGAGGTGACCTACCAGATTCTCAAGGACTACGGCCTGCCGATGGCTCCCGTAGGGCAGGGCGCGTCGCCGAACCAGGACGCCTGGCGCCGCTTCCTCGGCTACTGCGCCACGCTGGGGACGGCCGAGCCCTCTGTCTGGCGCTACGGCGTGACCTCCGAGCCGGTGTGGGAAGTGGTGCTCGACCCCGAAGCGCGGACGCCGCTCCCCCGCCTCGACCTCGAATCGCTGGCCCGCCCGACGCCCACTCCTACCCCCACGCCCGACCTCGCCCCGACCCAGCAGTGGCCGCGGCGGTAGGCGCGCGAAACAAGCCTGGAAGGCCGCCGGATTGCCGGCGGCCTTCTCGCTGCGCAGCCACTGCCGTGGCCAGGTTTCATCCGCTGGTCTCGCCGATGAACTCCGTTATGAGCTGCGTGGTGCGCTCGGGCGCCTCCAGGAACGGGAAGTGGCCAACGCCCGGCATGTACTCGAAGCGGCCACGCGGCAACTGAGCGGCGACGGCGCGGCCGACCTCCGCAGGCGTCATGTCGTTTTCACCCCAGATGACCAGCGTGGGCGCCTGGATACGGGGCAAAGCGTCGCCGAGGTACGTCGCCGGCTCCCCGAGACGCGGCAGCAGCGTCGCCCACGTGCCCTGCTCGGACGGCAGCCGCAGACCGGCGATGCGCGTCTCGAAGTAGAGGTCGGGCACGATCGCGGGGTCCGTGTGGAACATCTCGCGGTACTGCTCCTTCTGCGCCTCCATGGTGTCGCGGCCCCGCATGAACTCCACCGCCAGAGCCGGGTTGTCGCAGATGGCCCGGAGGCTGTCGGGGATCTCGGGGATTGTGCCGGCCGCGAGACCGACGAGGACGACCCTGCGGACGCGCCCGGGGTGCGCCAGCGCGCCCGCCAGGGCGAAGAACCCGCCCATGGATCCGCCGACAATCGTGGCTGTCTCCAGGCCGAGCGCGTCGATCAGCGAGCCGACAACGTCGCCGGCATGGGCGCGAAGGTCGACGGTCCGGTAGTCGAAAGCGTCGCTCAGTCCGAAGCCCGGGCGGTCCACGGCCAGTATCCGGGCGTTCTTCTGGAGCGGACTCATCAGGGGCGCCCAGTTGACGGCCTCGCCGTCGCCGCCGTGAAAGATCACGAGCGGCTCGCCTTCGCCAGCCTCCAGGACGTGCGCCCTCATGCGCGGCTTCGTCAGTTCGACGAACCGCGACGTCGCCCGCACGCCGTAGAAGCCCAGCAGCTTTTCCTGCAACTCGATGAAGCGACGGATGGCCCCGCCCTCTGTGGCCGCCTGTCCGCCCGCTACGCCGGTGGCAGTTCCCTGTCTCGCCATTGCCGTTCTCCTTTCTGCGGCCCCCGGCCTGGTGATGTCTGAGGCCGCGCTAATCGATGGCTGCGTGCAGTTTCGAGCCTTCAAGGTGGCGATACCATGGACAGGCCCTCAACACTTCACCTACACTTCGCCTCACGTTGAAGCGAAATCCACGGCGCCGGTTGCGCGCTCAGATGATGAACATGGAACCAGGCTCCTCATTCGGCGATCGCCTGCGCCGCCTGCGCCTCGCGGCCGGTCTCTCCCAGGAGAATCTCGCCGAGCGCGCGGGCCTGACCGCCGCCGCGGTCGGCGCCCTCGAACGGGGAGAACGCCGCTATCCCTACCCCCACACCGTCCACGCGCTGGCCGACGCCCTCGGTCTCTCGCCCTCGGACCGCGCGGAGTTCTTGCTATCGGTACCGAGGCGCGGCGAGCATCGCGCCGGCGGCGAGACGGACTCGACCTCCGGCGGGCCGGGACGGCGGCCACACGCTCCAGCCTCTCTTACACCCCTCATCGGGCGTCAGCAGGATGTCGCCATAGTCTGCGGGCTGCTTCAGGCCGAGGGGACGAGGCTGGTTACGCTGGTCGGCCCGCCCGGCGTTGGCAAGACCCGGCTCGCCGTCGAAGTCGCCGGACTTCTCGACAGCCGCTTCGAGGATGGAGTCGTCTGGGTGGATGTGGCGCCTGTGCCGGAACCCGGCCTCGTGTTGCCGGCCATCGCGCGGGCTCTCCATCTCGGAGAAGCCGCTGGCCAGACGATCGCCGAGAGACTGGCAACCTACCTGAGCCGTAGAAATACCCTTCTCGTGCTGGACAACTTCGAGCACGTCCTCGGCACCGCGCCGCTGGTGGCGGACCTTCTTCAGTCTTGCCCTGGGATATCGGCGCTGGTGACCAGCCGGGAGCCGCTGCGAGTGCGCGGCGAGCATCAAGTCCTGCTTACGCCCCTCGGCCTGCCCAACCCCGGCGCGATCGCAACCGCCGAGAGCGTCGCGCGCTCCGACGCCGTGAGCCTGTTCCTTCAGCGCGTCGCCTCAGCCGCGCCGGGATTCGAGCTGACGGATGCCAGCGCCGGCGACATCGCCTCGATTTGCGCGCGCCTGGACGGCATCCCGCTGGCCCTCGAGCTGGCGGCCGTCCAGTTGAAATACATGTCCCCGGCCGCCCTGGTGAAGAAGCTGGAAAGCCGCCTCGATCTGCTCGAAGACGGACCGCGCGATCTTCCGGCCCGCCAGCGAAGCCTGCGCGCCGCCATCGCCTGGAGCTACGAACTGCTGACCCCGGCCGAGCAGGCGATGTTCCGCGCGCTCGCGGTGTTCGCTGGCGGCTTCACACAGGAAGCGGCGCAAGCGGTGGGACCCTCAGCCGGGGTGTCACAAGGCGAAGACCGGCGCATTCTGGCGGCGCTGGTGGACAAGAGCCTTGTGCAGTCCCAGCCAGAGCGTGGCGCCGACGTCCGTTTCACAATGCTGGAAACCGTCCGCGAGTATGCGGCGGATCGCCTCGACGCGGCCGGCGAACATGCGCCGGTGGCGGACCGTCACGCCGCGTACTTCTGCGACCTCGCCCAAGCTGCCGCGCCCCGCCTGACGGGCGCTTCACGAGAAACGTGGCTGCGTCTGCTGGACAGCGAACTCCCGAATCTGCGGGCCGCCTTCTCCTGGACCACTGCGCGCGGGGATATGCGTCTCGCGCTCAGGCTGGCCGCGGCGCTCGGCTGGTTCTGGATACTGCGCGGGTACATTGAAGAAGGCGCCCGTTGGACAGACATGGCATTGGCAAGCCCCGCGGCGGCCGGAGACGCCGGGCTTCGCGCGGGCGCGCTATACGCGGCGGCGGGGCTGGCCTGGAAGCGCGAAGAGCACGACCTTGCCAGCCGTTTCGCCGAGGAGTCCATAGCCTTGCGTCGATCTCTGGGCGACGCGCGTGGCCTGGCGTTCTCGCTCGGCCTGGCAGGACTTGTCGCCACTTCTCAAGGCCGCGTGGACGATGCGGTTCGTCTGCAGAACGAGTCGCTGAGCCTCTTCACAGAGCAGGACGACGCCTGGGGCGTGGCCTACGCGCTGGCGAATCTCGGCGACGCGAAGCTCCGGGAAGGCGACGTCGCCTCGGCTCAGCGCCTGTACACGGAAAGC
>JBBITS010000073.1:0-559 GCA_037440665.1 Chloroflexota bacterium | reverse complement strand
ACTCTTCACCGAGACAGGCGATCCGTGGGGCCGGGCCATCGTTCTCAACACCCTTGGCGCAACGGCCTTGGCCGCCGGCGACGTCGCCGCCGCCCGCGGCCGCTACGACGAGAGCGTCGCGCTCTTCCGGAGCATGGGCAATTACGAGAACGTCGCCCGCGGCCTCATCGGACTCGCAGCGGCGACGCTGCGAGAAGACGACTCAGATGAGGCCGAAGGTATGCTGACAGAGTGCCTCTCAATCTGGCGCGACTTCGGTGGTAGGTCGGGGATCGCGCTGTGCCTTCAGGGTCTGGGAGGCGTAGCGGCTTCACGAGGGCGCTTCCGTGAGGCCACCCGGCTTTTCGGCGCGGCAGAGAGACAAAGCCCGGATCGCGCATCCGTCTTCATGATTGACCCGAACGTCTTCTCGGGGTACCTGGCGCAGACCCGAGAGCGCCTCGACGAGGCGACGTTCGCCGAGGCATGGGCCGAAGGCCAATCCGCGACCCTCGACGAGGTCATTGCCGGCGCCCGCCCGACCTCTCGTCGCTGACCCGCTCTCCTTGCATCGCTTTGC
>JBBITS010000072.1:3043-10854 GCA_037440665.1 Chloroflexota bacterium | reverse complement strand
GTCGCCGTAGCGATGGCGATGGCGGCGACCTGTCCCGAAGCCATAGGGTCGGCCTACAGGCTGGCGAACAGCGCGGCCGCCGCCTCGCTCGTCTGGTGAGGCTCTGGCGCGCGGGCGCCCGCCGCCTGAGCCTCAGGCGAGACGTAGACGCAGTAGGGTTCGCTCTCCAGGTAGTCGCCCGTTACGCCGAAGGCCCGCGCGCGCGAGCCGCCGCAGACGTCCCGGAAGTCGCACAGCCCGCACTTGCCTTTGAGCAGGCTGTAGTCCCTCAGCTCGCGAAACAGCGGCGCCTGCTGGTAGATGTCGATGAAGCTCCGCGCCCGCACGTTGCCCGCCGGAAGTTGCAGGAACCCTGACGGGCACACGTCGCCGGTGTGGCTGATGAACGCGAACCCGTTGCCGTCGTTCACGCCCTTCATCGCCGACTGACCCAGGCCTCCGGCGAAGCTGAAGCCCGCGCCAGTGAGGAACGGCGATCCCGCCGGTCCACTTCCGAGGGCCTCCTGACGGCGTCGCTGGATGACCACGCGTCGGTAGTGCTGCGCAGCCGTGGTGCGCACGTCGAAGGGTGCAGTCTTCGACAGGTCGTACATCCAGTGGAAGACGCGCTCGTGGTCCTCGGGTGAGATGACATCTTCGTGCGACCCGCGCCCCGTGGGGACAAGGAAGAAGAAGTTCAGCATCACGGCCTTCCGCTCGGCGGCGATCTCCGCGATGCGGTCCAGTTCGTGAAGGTTGCGGCGGCTGATGGTGCAGCCGATTTGCAGCGACATCCCCAGGTCCGCCAGGCCGTCCATGATCTCCATGCTGCGCTGGAACGAGCCCGCCGTCTGACGGAAGGCGTCGTGACTCTCGGCGGTGGCGCCGTCGAGCGAGATGTGAGTGCGGCTGATGCCCGCGTCTCGCGCCTCCTGGAGACGTTCCCGGGTCACCAGCGCCGTAGCTGAGGGCGAGAACGCGACCCGCAGTCCGGCGTTCGTCGCGTAGGCGATGAGGTCGAACACGTCGCGGCGCATCAGCGGATCGCCGCCGGTAATGATCAGGATGGGGCCGCCGATCTCGACGAGCTGATCGATGAGCCGGAATCCCTCCTCTGTCGTCAGCTCGCGAGGATCGCGTTGAGGCCGCGCTTCGGCGCGGCAGTGCACGCACTTCAGGGCGCAGGCGCGCGTTATCTCCCACGCGACGGTGAAGGGCGTGCGATCGAAGTCGACCTCGGCCAGCGGCGGCTTCGGACGCGCGGCGCCGTCGGCGGCCTCGGAGTGCCGCATCGTCGAGTCGGTGGGCCGGGAGCCTTGGTTCATTCTAAGTCGATTATCAGCGGCTCCCGCGGGGCCAGCAAGGAAGCCCGCCGGAACGTCTCGCAGGTTTCCTCAGGTTCGACGGAAGGCTATGCTGCGACCTGTGATCGTAGCCTGTACCTGGGGATCCGGACCTCTGTGCGCCTGGTAACGTTCGACGCTGGTGCTGGCCCCGGCCTCGGAGTCGTTGCGGGCGGACGCGTCATCGACGCTGATGGCGCGACGGCCGCCGGGCTCCCCGGCCTGCCGGCAGACATGCTGTCGTTTATCGAGGCAGGGGACGACGCCCTGTCCGTCGCCCGCGCGGTCGTCGAGGCTGCCGGAGCAAATCTGAGCCTCGGGAGGCCCATCGATACCGTGCGTCTCCTCGCGCCCATACCCCGTCCGCGCAAGAACGTCATGTGCGTGGGCCTGAACTACGCCGAGCATGCGCGGGAATCACGGAGCGTGGCCGGCGCCGAGCCTCCGAAGTGGCCGGTGTTCTTCACCAAGGCTCCGACGTGCGTCATCGGCCCCGGCGACGTCATCCCCTACCCGCAGGGAATCAGCTACCAGGTGGACTGGGAGGCCGAACTCGTAGTGGTAATCGGCAAACGCTGCCGCGACATCAGCGAGGCCGAGGCGCTATCGTTCGTCTTC
This sequence comes from Chloroflexota bacterium, assembly GCA_037440665.1. Classification (GTDB taxonomy): domain Bacteria; phylum Chloroflexota; class Dehalococcoidia; order DSTF01; family JACRBR01; genus DATLZC01. The sequence continues at coordinate 8,914 of JBBITS010000072.1, read as the reverse complement.
GGGTACACGGCGGGCAACGACGTCACGGCCCGCGACCTCCAGCAGCGCCATCAGCAGTGGTTCAAGGGCAAGAGCCTCGATGGCTTCTGCCCGATGGGGCCGTGGATCGTGACGGCGGACGAAATAACCGATCCGCAGGCGTTGCGCGTGCAACTCAGGGTGGACGGCGTCACGAAACAGGACGGCGCGACCGCGGACATGATTCACCCCGTCGCGAAGCTCATCGCCGCTCTGTCGGCGGGCATGACGCTGGAGCCGGGCGATCTTCTGATGACGGGCACGCCGGCGGGCGTGGGCGTGGGGCGTCAGCCGCCGGAGTTCCTGCGCCCGGGCGCCGTCGTCGGGGTCGAGATCTCAGGTATCGGCCTGCTGAGGAACGTGGTGGGTGCGGCCTGAATTCGCGAACCCCGCTTCCGGCGTCGCTGGCCGCTTCAGTACAATGACGGCGATGCTACGCCGCGTCAGCTTCGGGGAGGCGCGATGAAGGTCCGGAAAGCCGTAGTGCTGGCCGCCGGCTACGGCACGCGGCTGCTGCCCGCCACCAAGGCGCAGCCCAAAGAGGCTCTCCCCCTCGTTGACAAGCCCATCATCCAGTACACAGTCGAGGAAGCCGCCGAGGCTGGCATTGACCAGATCATCATCGTCACGGCGATGGGCAAACGGGCGGTCGAGGATCATTTCGACCGCTCCATCGAGCTGGAAGCGGCGCTCAAGGAGAAGGGCGATCTGGCGCGGTTGGCCGAGGTCCAGCGCGTCTCCGAACTGGCCAACATCGTCTACGTGCGTCAGAAGCAGCAGCTCGGCATCGGCCACGCCGTGCTGACCGTGCGCGACCTCGTGGGCGACGAGCCTTTCGTCCTCTTCTTCCCCGACGACGTGATCATTTCTGACGTGCCCGTCGCCTGGCAGATGATTCAGGTGTTTGAGGAGTTCGACGGCCCGGTGCTCGGCGTGCGCCGTGTCCCGCGCGAGGAGACATCCGAGTACGGCATCGTCGACGGCGAACTCATCCGCGAGGGCGTCTGGCGCGTGCGCAGCCTCGTCGAGAAGCCGCCGCCCGAAGAAGCGCCCTCCGACCTCGGCATCGTGGGACGCTACGTGCTGACGCCGGACATCTTCCCTGTGCTGGCGGAAACGCCGCCGGGCAAGAACCGTGAGATACAGATCACCGACGCCCTGAACACGCTCGCCGGGACGCGGCCGCTGTTCGCGTACCAGTTCGAGGGCCGCCGGTACGACACCGGCCGTCCGCTGGGCTTCCTGCAGGCATCGGTCGAGATCGCGCTCCGTCGGCTGGACATCGGGCCGCAGTTTCGCGACTACCTCAAGACGCTGGAGCTAGACTAGCCGTGCGCATTCTGTCGCTGGGTGTGCCCATGCCCGGGCCGCGCGTGGACAACCACACCTTCTTCAACGCGCCCTCGTTCTCCGACTACGCGGCGGCGGTGGCCGATCCGGCAGCGGCGTCGCGCGTCATCGAGGACGTGGTTGCGGGGACAGCGGAGCACCGTACGTACTTCGATCAGCCCGTCGTCAATGGGCCATCGACGCCTGCTTCGGTCGGGCTGGCCGATCTGCTGCTCGACCGCCGTCGTCAGACCGAGAAGCTGCTGGCGAACGGCGGCGTGGTCGTCCTCATGGCGCATCCGGACGTGACCCACACAGACATCGACGGTCTGCCTGAGTGCAGCCGGTACTGCTGGCTGCCGTCGCCGGAAGGAATCGCCTGGCGGCCGCCGCATCTTCTGCGCGCCGAGGGCGTCCAGATCGGCGACGTCGAGCGGGATCATCCGCTTGCCGCCTACGTGGAGGCGGCGGTCAAGAACGTGGGCTATTGCGCCGAGTTCGACGAGCGGGCGCCGGGGATGCAGGGTACCGCGACCGTGTTCGCGCGGAGCGCCGGAGGCGGCGCCGTCGGCGTTGAGTTCCGGGTGGCGGGAGGAACCGTGATCTTCGCGCCCGCGCTGGTCAAGACGCCGTCAGCCGAAGATCGTTACCGGATATCCGACGCGCTCCAGGCCGGCGTCGCGCGCCTGACGGCGAGAGTAGACGAGTCTGCGCCGTCCTGGCTGAAGGAGTACCCGCTGCCCGGCCTGCCCGGCCTGGACGCCGCCCTTTCCGCCGCGCGGGATCGCGTCGAGGAAGCCCGCGCCGAGGCGCGAGAGGCCGAGGCCCGCAGGGCGGACGTCGAACGCTACCGGCGCATCCTCTGGCTCGGCCCCGGCCCGGCGTTGCTCGACGCAGCGAGGGCCGCGCTGGAGGTCATCGGCTTCACCGTCGCGGGCGGCGTCGAGGAGTCGCTGTCGGCGATGGTGGAAGGGCGCCGCGCTCTCATCGAGGTCGAAAGTGCCGACGGCGAGGCCGGTCTCGAACCTCACTACCGCCTGCGGCGCCGGATGGACGACGTGCTGGCGGCCGGGAAGCCGCTGCTCCGGGGAATCGTCATCGTCAACGGACACCGCTCGCGATCGCCGGCCGAGCGGCATGTTCAGTACTCGGACGCATTGCGCGCCTCTGCGGAGGCCATGCGATACTGCCTTGCGACAACCGAGCAGCTTTTCCAGGCTGTGCGAGCGGCGTTGGACGGTGACGAGACGACGGCGGGGCGCTTCAGAGATCTCCTTCTGAACACCGACGGCGTGTTGAGTGTGGACTGACAGGGAGGACACATGACGGCCACCGGTCCCGAGTGGGCGCTCATCCTGGGCGCGTCGAGCGGCTTTGGCGGAGCTACGAGTCTCGAGTTGGCGCGCGCCGGACTGAACGTCTTCGGCGTGCACCTGGACATGCGGGCGACGCTGCCCAACGCCGAGCGCATCCGCGACGAGATCGTCGCGATGGGACGCCAGGCCGAGTTCTTCAACGTCAACGCCGCGGACGCCGAGAAGCGCAAGAGCGTCATCGCCGCTATCCAGGAGCGGTTCAGGGCCGATGGTGGCGGCACGGTGCGCGTGCTGATGCATTCGCTGGCCTTCGGTACCCTCAGTCCGTTCGTCGCCGGGACGCCCAAGGACGCCCTCTCCCAGCGGCAGCTCGAAATGACCCTCGACGTCATGGCCAACAGCCTCGTGTACTGGGCGCAGGACCTCGTGGGCGCGGGGCTCATGGGCCGGGGCGGACGCATCTACGCCATGACCAGTTCGGGCTCGACCAGGGTAATCAAAAGCTACGGAGCCGTCTCGGCCGCCAAGGCCGCGCTGGAGTCGCACATCCGCCAACTGGCGTTTGAACTTGCGCCGATGGGGATCACCGCCAACGCCGTCCGGGCCGGGGTAACCGACACTCCGGCCCTCCGCCGCATCCCGGAGGGCGTACGGCTGTTGGAGCGCGCCAAAGAGGCCAACCCCAGCGGCCGCGCCACAACCCCTGAGGACGTAGCCAAAGCCATCGCCGCTCTCATCGACGAGCGACTGTACTGGCTCACCGGAAACGTGCTGGGCGTCGATGGCGGTGAGGACATCACGGCCTGACGCCGCCTGCCGTGGTAGCGGCGCGTTGTGAGGCCGCCGCGCCAGGCAGTACCATCAGGCCGGGGATGCTTTCCCGCGCATGACGACGACCGATCGCCTCGCCGCTCATGACACGCGCCGCTACATGGCCGGCGGCGCCGAGGTCTTCGCGCGCATGTGGTCCGGCCGCGACCCGCTGATTCTCGTCCTGCACGGGTGGGGGAGCCGCGGCGAGCGCTGGCTGCCGGTCGCCGCGAAACTTGCGGAGACGGGCCACGCCGTGTGCCTGCCCGACTTCCCCGGGTTCGGCGAAAGCCCGCCGCCCCCGGCGCCGTGGTCGGTCGAGGACTACGCGCGGGCTATCGACGGCGTGGTGAGCGAGCTGAGGTCGAGCGGCGCCGTGATCGTCGCGCACTCCTTCGGGGCGCGTATCGCCGTGCGTCTGGCGTCCAGCGGCCGGGCGGGCGTCCGGGCGATGCTTCTGATGGGGGCGGCGGGCCTGCGTCCTCGGATTTCCGTCAAGCGAAAGCTGTTCGCTCGGGCTGCCCGGGCCGGAAACGCCGTGTTCGCGCTGCCGCCGCTGCGGCCCGCCGCCGACCTCGCCCGGCGCGCCCTCTACCGCATGGCCGGGTCGATGGACTACTACCTGGCGCAGGGCGTCATGCGCGAGACGTTCAAGCTGGTGATTGACGAGGACCTGGCGGACGACATGCGCGCTGTATCCGTGCCCACGACTCTGCTCTGGGGCGCGCTGGATCGCTCGACGCCGCTTCAGGACGGACGGAGGATGGCGGAACTCATCTCCGGCGCGGAGTTGAAGGTCATCGACGACGCCACCCACGCGCTGCCCTATGCTCGGCCCGACCTCATCCTGACCGAGACAGCCGCACTCATCGCCCGCGTGGGGCGCGCATGAACGCTGTTCTAGCGCTCCTCGTCGCGCTGGCGCTCGCGCGCACGGCGCGCGCCACGCTCCTGTACGTCGGCCTCTGGCAGGTGCGGGAGTATCGCTGGGATCGCTTCCGCGCCTATCTCGGCACGCCTGTGGCTCGCGTCGTGTTCCTGAATCCGCTGCCCGTGGCGAAAGTAGCGTTGCTGGCCCTCTTCGCCGCGCTGGCGCCGTGGGAGAGCGCCGGGACGACCGCCGTCTTCTCGCTTCTCGCTGTCTACTGCCTTGAGGCTGCTCTGATGGCCCGCGAGGTGGCGGGGCGCACGATTCGCCGGCCCGCTCCGACCCGCAAGGCGCTGGCGCTGATCGCGGCGAGCGGCGGACTGGCAGCCTCGCTGATGGCCGTCGGCGTAGCGGCCGCCATCGCGGCTGACCTCGGCGCCGGTGGCGAGCGACTGGCCGTCGCCACAACCCTGCTAGGAGTGGACCGTGCGCTGCCGTGGCTGACCGGCGCTCTCGTTCTGGCGGCGCGCCTGCCGAACCAGCTCATGCTCGCGCGCGAGGTGGGACGGGCGCGGCGCGCGCTGTTGGGCAGCCGCGCCGTCGTCGTGGGCATTACCGGGAGCTACAGCAAGACCAGCACGAAGACGTTTCTCTCGACCATCCTCTCCCAACGCTACCGCGTGTGGGCGACGCCCGGCAGCGTCAACACGCTGGTCGGCGTGGCGCGGCTCGTGGCCAGAGTGGACAAGGATCGCGATGTCCTGATCGTGGAGATGGGCGCGTATCGCGAAGGCGAGATCGCGGCGATCTGCGACCTGGTGCATCCCAGGATCGGCGTCCTGACCGCCGTTTCCGAGCAGCACCTGGCCCTGTTCGGCTCCGTCGAGCGGACGCTGGAGGCCAAGTTCGAACTGATAGAGGCGCTGCCGCCTGACGGACTGGCCGTGTTGAACGGCGACGGCGAGCGTATCCGGGCTCGGGCCACGAGCGTCTCAGCGCCCCGGCGGTTCTACTCGGCCAGCGGCCCGGCCGACGTCTGGGCTCGTGACGTCTGTGTAGAACGGGATGCCGTCAGCTTCACTGTTGTGTATGGTCAGCAAGTCGAAGACTCGACTCTCGCTCAGGCGAGTCGCCTTCAGGGACTGCGAGAGGAGCGCTTCCGCTGCCGTCTGCTGGGGCGTCACAACGTCGAGCCCGTGCTGGCGGCCACCGCAGTGGCGCTGGAACTGGGCATGACGCTCGAGGAGGTCGCTCGCGCGGCGGAACGCATCGAACCGGTGGCGCGCACGATGCAGCCGGTCGCGCTGCCGTCGGGCGCGCTGGCCATCGACGACACGTTCAGCGCCAGCCGGGCCGCTGTGCTGGCGGCGCTGGACTACCTGGAGGCGGCCGGCGGGCGGCGCAGGGTCGCCGTCATCTCCGGCATACCGGAGCTGGCGGACGAGACGCGCCCCGCCCATCAGGAGATCGCCCGCAGGCTCGCCGAGACCTGCGATACCGTTGTGATGATCAATCGCGACTTCGTGGAGC
>JBBITS010000072.1:0-3023 GCA_037440665.1 Chloroflexota bacterium | reverse complement strand
CCATCGAAGCGCGATGGCCGCTTCTTCTTCGAGCCGCGTCCGGAGGACGCTGCTGCGCGGCTAGGCGAACTGGGCCCCGGCGACGTCGCGCTGTTCGAGGGCCGGGGCGCGGAGCGCGTGCTGAGGCTGCTGCTGGAGACGGCTCCGTGAGCGGGCGAACCATCGCCATCAACATCTCGCCGAACGCCACGGGCGCCGACGTGCGTGCGGCGCTGCTAGAGATGATTCGCCCCTGGTCGTGGCGGGCCAACGAGCCGGTGAGGAATCTGGAAGCCCGTTTCGAGCGCCGGTTTGGCGGGCAAGCCTTCTCCTACGAGAGCGCTCGCTCGGCCCTGTACGCGGCGCTGGCCGCGCTCCGGTTCAAGCCGGGCGACGAAGCGCTGTTGCAGGCTTTCACGTGCGTAGCTGTGCCCAACGCCGTGCTCTGGGCTGGCGGCACTCCCGTGTACGTGGACATGAACCCGCAGACGTACAACATCGATCTCGAGGACCTGGAACGGAAGATCACGCCGCGCAGCCGCGCGGTCATCGTGCAGCACACGTTCGGCATCCCGGCCAAAGTGGAGGAGGTTCGCGACCTCGCCCGCCGCCACGGGCTGTTTCTCATCGAGGATTGCGCCCACGCGCTGGGCGGCGCGCACCGGGGACGCGACCTCGGCGGCTTCGGCGACGCCGCCGTGTTCAGTTTCGGACGCGACAAGGTCATATCATCGGTTTTCGGCGGCATGCTGGTCTGCCGGGACGACGCCGTGGCGTCGCACGTCGCGCTGCAGCACGCGACTTTGCGCGGTCCGTCGCGGCGGTGGGTGATGCAGCAGCTTCTGCACCCCGTCGCGACCAACCTCCTGGTGCTGCCGCTGTACTTCCGGGCCGGGCTGGGCAAAGGGGCTCTGGTAGGGCTCCAGCGGGCGAGACTCCTGTCGCGCGCCGTCCTCCCAGGGGAGAAGGCTGGGCAGCGTCCGAAGGACTGGGTGCGGCCCCTCCCTGGCGCGCTCGCCCGCCTTGCCATGAACCAGCTCGACCGCCTGAGCGCTATGAACGCTCACCGGCGCTCCATCGCCTCCGTGTATCGCGAAGAACTGGCGGAGTTCGCCCTGCCGGAGGTCGAGCCCGCCGACGAGCCGGTGTACTTGAGGTTCCCCATTCTCACACCTAACCGCGATCGGGTCATCGCCGACGCCTACAAGCGTCGCGTGCTGCTGGACAAGTGGTACGAAACGCCGGTGGCGCCGACGGACGTCGATCTGATGGCGGTCGGGTACGAACGCGGCTCGTGCCCCAACGTCGAGAGCGCCTGCGCGCGCGTCCTTAACCTGCCGACGCACCCGCGCGTGACTGAGGACGATGCCCGCCAGATCGCGCGGCTGGTCAACCAGTACGGAGCCGGGACGGCGTGATCGAAGTGCGGCCCATCGAGGACCGGGATCGCTGGGACGCCTTCGTGACGTCGTGGCCCGGACACACGTTCCTGCAGTCATCGAACTGGGGCGAACTGAACAGCGAGCTGGGACACCCCACGCTCAGACTCGGCATGTACCGCGACGGCGACCTCATCGGCGGCGCGCAGGCGCTGGTCATGCGTTCGCGGCGCGGACGGTTCCTCTTCGTTCCCCATGGTCCGCTCATGCCGTGGAGCGACGAGACGTTCGACGCTCTGCTGGGCTATCTTCGCCGTGTGGCCCGGGACGAAGGCTGCGCGTGGATCCGCATCAGCCCTGTCGTACCGCGCGACGACGCCCACGCCCGCCTGTTCGCCTCGCGGGGCTTTCGCGGCGCGCCCATACATGTGCATGCCGAGAGCACCTGGACGCTGGACGTCCGCCATTCCGACGATGAGCTGCTGGCCGGCATGCGCCAGACGATGCGCAACTCGGTCCGCCGTGCGATCAAGGATGGCGTCGACGTGCGTGCGGGCCTCGAACCGGAGCTTCAGGACGCCTTCATTCAGCTCTACCGAGACACCGTAGAGAGACAGCAGTTCACGCCCTACTCCAGCGCCTTCCTGAAGTGCCAGATCGACTGTTTCGCTGCTGACCAGCGAATCCAGATATACGTCGCCTACTACGAGAGCCAGCCGCTGGCCGGGGCGGTCGTCGTCTTCTACGGCGACGCTGGCTTCTACCACCATGGCGCCACCGCCAACATCCATCGCAAGGTGCCCGCGTCGTACCTCGTGCAGTGGGAGGCCATCCGCGAGGCCCGGGAGCGCGGATGCTCGTACTACAACTTCTGGGGCATTGCGCCCGACGATCGGCCGAATCATCCGTGGGTCGGCCTCAGCCGCTTCAAGCAGGGGTTCGGCGGCTTCAGAACCGACTATCTGCACACGCAGGACCTGGTTCTCGGCCCGCGATACTGGGTCAACTGGGTGGTCGAGACGGCGCGCCGCATGCGTCGGCACTACTGACCGGTCGAGAACCCAGAACCGGGCAAGGGGGAACGCTCCGTCTCGTCCACCGTCTTTCAACCTCCATTCTCCAACTTCCAACGTCCAGCTTCGCTTGTATACAATGGGCGCGATCCTGACAGGAGCGCTTCACCCGTATGGCCGGTCATTCCAAGTGGGCTCAGATTAAGCGTCAGAAGGGTGCCGCCGACGCCAAGCGGGGCCAGCTTTTCACGAAGCTCGGCCGAGAGATCGCCGTCGCCGTGCGCCAGGGTGGCCCCGATCCCGAGGCGAACACACGGCTGCGTCTCGCCGTGCAGCGCGCCCGCGACAACAACATGCCCAACGACACGATCGAGCGGGCCATCAGGCGCGCGGCCGGCGCCGCTGACGGGGCGCAGTTGCAGGAGGTCGTCTACGAAGGCTACGGACCGGGCGGCGCCGCCGTGCTGATCGAGGCGCTGACCGACAACCGCAACCGCACGGTAGCAGACCTTCGCAACGTCTTCGGCAAAGCGGGCGGCAACCTGGGCGAGTCTGGCAGCGTGGCCTGGATGTTCGAGACTCGCGGCGTCATCAACCTCACCGTTGAACCCGGCCGCGCCGAAGAGATCGCCATGGCGGCCATCGACGCGGG
>JBBITS010000071.1:0-10861 GCA_037440665.1 Chloroflexota bacterium | reverse complement strand
GGAGACTACACCGTCTTGTTTTTACAGCAATCCTGGGACGCGACCCGTGTTGAGCGTCCGTTGCGCCGCCTCGTTGTTCCAGTAGGCATAGCCATTACCCATACCGTCGGCAGCGCCTGAAGGTAGCCAGCTCACGTGCGCGGTCGATGCAGGTACATGCGCTGGCCGTGGAACTCGCGGGTTTGTGTTCTCGTGAGAGGCCAGCGCGGTATAGAAGCCCAAGGCTGCGGCTGTCAGCGCTACGGCACCCAGAGCAGCGCCGAGTCGAGCTATCGCGCCCATTACTCCTCACCCCCTTCCTCTTCGCTTCGGAGTTCATCTGTTGGGACCGACGACACGATAGTGTCGGGCGCGAAATCCGGGGCGTCCGCTTCGCCCTTGAGGAGGGTCACGCACGAACCGTCTTCGCGGATGTAGAGTCGGACCGCTCCGTTGTCGAAGACCCGTTGGCTCCTGGCAACCGCAGCGGCAGGCCGCAGTTCCTCCGCGCCGGGTGGGATGATGCAGTCTCCTATCTTGCTCGTCCCGGGTGGGAGATCCTCTCCCCCACCAGGCGACCCTGGCGGCAGAGGCGGCGGCGGGAAGATGGCCGTAGCCGTGATGGGTGCAGCTCCGCCGGTCGGCCTGCCGATCTCAAACCCAGCAACGAAGCCGACGGCGGCTACTACGAGGGCGGCGAGGACAATGCCTGCCCATCCGCGCTTGTTCGAATCCGCGCTCATTTGGCGAATCCTCCCTTCTATGATGGATTGCTTGTGGAGTTTTAGGAGGAAGAGTCGCGTTCTGCCTTCCCGCTCGCACGGAGGAAGGCGGTCGTCAACGCTGGCTGGAGGCTGTCGTGGGAAGGGGTGGCGCAAGGAACCAGCCCTCTCCTCTTGGGCGACGACGCTTTTTGAACGCATAGCCGTCTCTTCACGCTCGAGCGCGATGATACGACGGGGGCGCAGGCTGTCAAGCGATAAACGTGAAAGATCCAGAGCGAGTGAGCGCAGTCCAGACTCAATCGAGTGCGCTATTTACGCTAGAGGAGTTCTGCTCTTCCGGTGGTCTTAGGCAGGTTTCGTGCAGCCCGTCCGAGCCTAGGCATCCCGCGCTTGTCCCTCTCCACGCGCCCTAGTACCGTAGTACCGCTTCGCTGCTTCACCTGACCGGAGGAACCTCATGGCCCAGATCGACGGTGGCGACCTCGTCGCCCGCATGCTCAAGAAAGAAGGCATCGACACCATCTTCACCCTCTCCGGAGGGCACATCCAGAACATCTACGACGGCTGCCTGGACGAGGGCATCCGCGTCATCGACACCCGGCACGAGCAGGTCGCCGGCCACGCCGCCGAGGGCTGGGCGCGCATCAAGCGCCGCCCCGGCGTCGCCGTCGTCACCGCGGGCCCCGGCGTCACCGACACCGTGACGGCCGTCGCCAACGCCTACCAGAACGGCAGCCCGATGGTGCTCATCGGCGGCGCCGCGCCCATGGGCACCGCCCTCATGGGATCGTTGCAGGAGATACCCGGGACCATCGACATGATGCGCCCCATCACCAAATGGTCGGCGTCGTGCCACACCACGGCGCGCATCCCCGAGTACATGGCGCAGGCGTTCCGCATCGCGATGACGGGACGCTACGGTCCCGTGTTCCTGGAACTCCCGTCGGACATCCTCTTCGGCCGCCTCGAAGAGGAGAGCGTGAAGCTGCCCGAAGGCTACCGTCCATCAGGGCGTGTTCACGGCGACCCTGCGCTCATCGCCGAAGCGGCGAAGCTTCTGCGCTCGGCCGAGCGCCCCGTGGTGATGGGCGGCAGCGGCGTCTACTGGTCCGAGGCCGGACGCGAGCTGCAGGAGCTGGCCGAACGCATCCAGGCGCCCATCTACCTCAACGACATGGGCCGGGGCTGCGTGCCCATGGATCACGACCTCTTCCGCAACCGCACGCGCCGCAACGCCTTCGAGCAGTGCGACGTCGCCCTGTTCGTGGGCACGCCCATGGACTTCCGGCTGAGCTACGGACGCCGGATAAACCCCGGCGCGCGCGTCATCGCCATCGACGTCGACCCCACGGAACTGGGGCGGAACCGGGCCGTGGACATCGGCATCGAGGGCGACCCGCGGTCGGTGCTACAGGGTATCGCCGCCGAGGTGGGCGACGGCAGGCCGAACCACGACGAGTGGCTGAAGCAGCTTCGCGACGGCGAGACGAAGATCGTCGAGCTGCGTCAGAAGTGGCTGCACGACGACCGCACGCCCATCCATCCCCTGCGCCTGTGCAACGAGATCGCGAAGTTCGTCGACGAGAACACGACCGTCGTCGGCGACGGTGGCGACATCGTGGCGACGGCTTCGCAGTTGCTGCCCATCAACCGTCCGGGTCAGTTCATGGGCCCGGGGCCGCTGGGGACGCTGGGCGTGGGCACGGGCTTCTGCATCGCCGCGAAGTCGGCCGAGCCCGAGCGCCGGGTGCTGATGATCAACGGCGACGGCTCGTTCGGCCTCAACGGGTTCGACTTCGACACGCTGGTGCGCTTCGACATGCCGGTGGTGGCCGTGGTCGGCAACGACCGGCAGTGGGGCCAGATCATCGTCGGGCAGTCGCGCATGTACGGCGAGGAGCGCGTTGTGGCGACGCGTCTCGGCGACAACGCGAGGTATGACCTGGTGGTCGAGGCTCTGGGCGGGCACGGCGAGTACGTGACGGACCCGAAGGACATCTACCCGGCCATCGAGCGCGCGTTCGCGTCGGGGAAGCCGGCGTGCGTCAACGTCATCATCGATCAGAAGCCCGAGGGCGTGGCCGGCGGTTACGAGTTCATGGGGTAGGGAGAGCCTTCCGTCAACGATGAAAGCCACCCTGAGGGTGGCTTTCCGCTCGTCTGCCCAGGTCAACGCTCCCGGCGCACGCCGGCCCCAGCGTCGCTCCGATGCCGAGCCAGAGACTCAGCGCCGCACGGCGGCGAGCGCCGGGAGCGTGGTTCGCTCCGGAAGGCCGGCCCTCGCCTGAGGCGAGCGCCAGCGTTCCGCGAGAGGAATCGGAGAATACGGACTCGACCTGTGCATTTGAGTGGTGAATGTTGCGTTACGCCCAGGAAGGCGTAACACCCGGCGCGCGACGCGCGTTTTCTGAGTGAGGCCAATAGGCCTCAAGGCGGAGGCGGGTGGCCGGAGGCGGGGCCGGCGACCCGTCTCTTTCTGTCTACGAACCTGGAGGCTCGTCTTCGCTCTTGTCGGCACCTTCGCCTGCTTGCCGCCAGCGCTCGAACAGCTCCGGCTCGCGCCCTTCCGTTCCCGGCTCGTAGTACTGCCGCCCACGCAGGCTCTCAGGCAAGTGCTCCTGCTCGACGCTGTGGCGCTCGAACTCGTGCGCGTATCTGTAGCCACGTCCGTAGCCCAGGTCGCGCATGAGGCCGGTGACGGCGTTGCGCAGATGCAGGGGGACGGGTTCGTTGCGCGTCTCGCGGGCGTCGGCCAGCGCGCGGCTGTAGGCGCGGTAGGCGCTGTTGCTCTTGGGCGCGAGCGCAAGGTAGATCGCCGCCTCGGCCATCGGCAGGTAGCCCTCGGGCAGCCCGACGAAGTGCACGGCCTGCTGGCACGCCGTCGCCACCACCAGCGCCTGCGGGTCGGCGAGGCCGACATCCTCGGCCGCGAGGATGACCATGCGGCGCACGATGAACAGCGGATCTTCGCCGGCGTCGATCATGCGGGCTAGCCAGTACAGCGCGGCGTCGGGGTCCGAGTCGCGCAGCGACTTGATGAACGCTGAGATGGTGTCATAGTGCGCCTCGCCGGCCCGGTCGTAGAGGTACGTCCGGTGCTGCAGCGCCTCTTCTACGGTCGCGCGCGTCACGTGGCGGACGCCTTCTTCGTCGGGCGCCGCTGACATTGCCGCCGCCTCCAGCGCGTTGAGGGCGATGCGCGCGTCGCCGCCGGACGAAGCGGCGAGCGCCTCGACGGTCTCGTCTTCGATGTCTATGGCTAGGCTGCCCAAACCGCGTTCGGATTCGGCCAGCGCGTGGCGCAGGATGCGCTCGATCTCCTGAGGCTGGAGCTGGTTCAGCGTGAAGACGCGGCAGCGCGACAGCAGCGGGCCGATGACCTCGAACGACGGGTTCTCCGTCGTCGCGCCGATGAGGATGACGGTGCCGTTCTCGACGTGGGGCAGGACGGCGTCCTGCTGCGCCTTGTTGAAGCGGTGGATTTCGTCGATGAACAGGATGGTGCGGCGGCCGGCCTGACGCCGCTCGCGGGCGTGGGCGACGACCCGGCGCAGGTCGGCGACGCCCGCCGTCACCGCTGACACCGGATGGAAGTCGGCGTCCATCATCGAGGCGATGAGGCGGGCGAGGGTCGTCTTGCCTGAGCCCGGCGGGCCCCAGAAGATGACGGACGGGAGCTGCCCGGCCTCAAGAAGCCGCCGCAGGATCTTGCCCTCACCGACGAGGTGTTCCTGCCCCACGAATTCGTCAAGCGAACGCGGGCGCATGCGGGCGGCGAGGGGCGCGCCGGGCGCCTGGGCCTCGTCGGGGTAAGAGGGGGCTTCAGGGGCGAACAGGCGCTGCTGGCGGCGGTCAGGATCGCGCGGCACGCTTCATTCTACCGCCGCGCGGCGTGGGGCCGCGTTCAGGCGCTGATCCGAACTCCGTTCATGCGTCACTGCCGATGGTTCCGCAGCCGAATCAGCGCCCGGCGGATTGCTGGCCGCAGCCTCCACGCCCAGTCACGTCGATTGCCCAATGACGCGATCGACTCCACCTCTCCATTCGGCCATAGCACGTAGACATCGTACCGCCTCCACTGAAGTATCCACCATCGCCTGATCCAGCACACGACATACACGCCAGAGGCCACCTCTCTTCGGTCCGACATGAAGGGTCCATCGAATGCCCACTCGTCGGTGTGCTCGGCTCCCACCCGTTCTACGCGTTGGACCCATGTGTCTTCGCCGCGAAGGAAGCGCTCTACGTACGGCTCTCTGACCAACTCCAGAGCCGACGCAAGACGTTGCCCGTCCCTTGTACTGCGATCGATTTCCATGAGGCGCCGCCTAGCGTCTCCATACATGGCTGTGCGCCTTCCCGCTCGCTAGCCAGTCCTGAGCGCTCCTATCGGTCGAAAGAGGAATGGCCGCGGCCGCGTTCAGGCGCCGTTGCGGGGCTGGCCGTTGCCGTTCTTCTCGCCCCTGCCTGAGGCCGGCAGCGGCGGGTGCTCGCGCCGCACGTGGAGCTTGCGGATACGGCGGCCCGCCACCGACATCACTCGCACGTCCAGGCCCTGCGCCCGCACTTCGTCGCCGGGGACGGGCACGCGGCCCAGGTGGTGGTACACGAAGCCGCCGATGGTGTCGTAGTCCTCGCCTTCGAGTTCCAGGCCGAACAGCTCGTTGACGGCGTCGATGCTCACGCGGGCGTCGAGGACGGCCTCGCCGTCGCCGATGCGCTCGATGGTGGCCTCCTCAACGTCGTACTCGTCCTGGATCTCGCCGACGATCTCCTCCAGGAGGTCCTCGATGGTGACGATCCCGGCGGTGCCGCCGTATTCGTCGACGACGATGGCGATGTGCACGCGGCTGTTGCGCAGTTCGGCCAGCAGCTCGTCGATCTTCTTCGATTCGGGGATGAAGTGCGGCGGGCGCATGATCTCGCGCACTGGCGGCCGCGTGCCCTCGGCCAGAAACTTCATCAGGTCCTTGGCGTAGACGACGCCCACAACGTTGTCGATGGTCTCCTCGTACACGGGTATGCGGCTGAAGCCCTTGCCGACGATGAGCTGCAGCACATCGTCGATGGTGTCGCTGACCTCTGCCGCGACGATGTCGATCCTCGGGACCATGATCTCGCGGGCGGTGCTGTCGGTGAGGCCGATGACGCCCCGGATCATCTGCCGCTCTTCCTCCTCGATGGCGCCGTTGGCTTCCTCCATCTCGACGAGGCGCAGCAGTTCGTCCGCGCCCTGCGCAGGCTCAGGCGCCGCGCGCAGGGCGCGGAGCAAGTGGGCGAGCAGCCACGGCGGCGCTCCGAAGACGGTGCGCAGCGCGGACATCACGGGCGACAGGCGGCCCGCCCACGCTTCCGGGCTGCGCGCGATGACCAGGCGCGGCACCGCCTCGATCAGGGCCAGCGCGAGGAGAGCCGAAAGCATCGTCATGGCCAGCGCCAGCCACGTGCGTTCGATGTGGCGCAGGACTAGGAAGACGCCGACGCCCGTGGCCAGCACGACGGCGAGGTTGCGGGCCACTGACAGAGCCCCCATGAGGGCGTGGCGCTGCTCGATGTAGACGTGAAGGGCGTCGGTGTGGCCGCCGGGTCTGGCGGCCAGCGCCCGGGCGCGGCTGATGGTGATGACCCCGGCTTCGGCGGCGGCCACTACGGTCAGCAGGCCGACCGCGGCGATGAGCAGGATGACTCCCACCCAACTATCAGATTCCAAGTGGACGATCAGCTCCCTTCATCCGGCGCGACGTCCCGTATACGCGACGGCGCGCCGACGGCCAGCTTACCGTCGGGCACGTCATGGTTCACGACGGCGCCCGCTGCCGTGCGCGCGCCGCGGCCTATCGTCACCGGCGCTACGAGCATGGTGTCGCTGCCGATGAACGCCCCGTCGCCGATGACCGTGCGGTGCTTCCGCACACCGTCGTAGTTGCAGGTGATGGTTCCCGCGCCGATGTTCACGTCCTCGCCGACCTCGGCGTCGCCCACGTAGCTGAAGTGCCCCATTTTGGTGTGTCGGCCCAGCCGCGAGTTCTTCACCTCGGCAAAGTTCCCGATGTGAACCCCCCGGCACGCGTATGTTCCCGCGCGCAGGTGGCTGTACGGGCCGCAGTCCACGTCGTCTTCGACCGTCGCCTCTTCGACCACCGACAGTTCGATGCGGCAGCGGTCGCCGATCGCCGAGTCGCGCACGACGCTGCCCGGCCCGATGCGGGTGTCGGCACCTATGCGCGTCCGCCCGGCCAGCGTCGTCTGCGGGCCAATGACGCTGTCCTGCCCGATGGTGACGTCGGCGTCGATGTAGACGGTCTGCGGGTCGAGCAGCGTGACGCCGTTGAGCATATGGAGGCGCCGGATGCGCTCGCGCATCACGGCGTCGGCGTTGGCCAGCTCGACGCGGTCGTTGATGCCCAGGGCCTCGGAGGGGTCGTCAGCCACCACCGTGGCGATGCGGGCGCCCTCGTGAGCCGCCGCGCCCGCCAGCGACGTCAGGTAGTACTCGCCTTTGGCGCTGCGCGGAATCGACTTCAGCCTGGGCCAGAGCCATGAGCCGCGGAAGCAGTACATCCCGGCGTTGATCTCACCTCCGGCGCTCTCGCCTGGCTGGAGGTCGGCCGCCTCGACGATGTCCAGCACGCGGCCCGCAGCGTCGCGGCGCACGCGCCCGTAGGCGGCGGCGTCGTCGAGAACGGCGGTGAGCATCGTGAGGTCGGCGTCGGCTTCGAGATGCGCCGCCATCATCTGCCGCAGCGTCTCGGCGCGTGTGAGCGGCACGTCGCCGTGGAGAACGAGCACGTGTTCAGCGTTGCGGGCCGCCGTCTCGGCCTGGGCGAGGGCGTGGCCGGTTCCAAGCTGCTCGCGTTGATGGACGGGTTCGGCGTCGTCGCCCAGCGCCTCGATGACCTCTGCCGCTCCGTGGCCGACGACGGCGACGACGCGGTCGCAGCCAGCCTCGCGCGCCGCCCGGACGACGTGCGACACCATGGGCACGCCGGCGACGTGGTGCAGCACCTTGGGAGCGCGCGACTTCATGCGCGTGCCCTGTCCGGCGGCGAGGATGATGGCAGTCCAGCGTTGGTTGCGTGTCATGGGTAGCAGGTCATCCGTGGCGTCAGGAAAGGATCGCCGGGGCAGCCACCCGCCTTGGGCGGACGCAGGGGAGAGACGGAGGTTTGTCGTCCTGTGTCGAGAGCAATCGCCGTTTCGCACCGCCCGACAGACCGCGACGTCGCGGAGGGTTTGCGCCCCGGGCGGATGCGAAGTCTGAATCATCCTAGTCGTGGCGCTTGGAAGGTGTCAAGCGATCCGGGGGTACGCCGGCGCTAGATCGGGGCGTGGCCACAGCGTCCTACGGGAAGCCGCTGCCGGTGGGGAAGGGAATCCGGCCGCTTCAAGACTGCGCCTTCGCGCCGACAATATGGGGGCGGACCTTAGGAAACGTAAGGGGAAACCCTGATAGAGACGCCGCCTCCTCGCTCCCTACAATCTGCCTGCGCACTCGGACGCCGTAGAGGCGTTTCAGTCGGAGCATGGAGGTCACGTACATGAAGAGCTTGGCAGTGAAGGCCAGCGCCTTGTCGCCCGGCCGGACCTATGGTAGGGTAGCGACGCCTGGCGCGCCGGCAGCGTCGGTGGCCGGCGTGGTGGCGGGAACGTCTGACGAACTCAGCAGGGAGGTCGTTATGCAGACGTCCGCTCGCCGCCAGGTTTCCGCGCTCTGGTCACGAGTCCCCGGCCGCAGGATCCGCGTTCTCATCGTCGACGACCACGCGATTCTTCGTGAGGCGTTGCGCGGCCTCCTCGAAACCGTTCCCGAGATCGAGGTCGTCGGCGACGCGACCAACGGCCGCGAAGCGCTGGACAACTGCGACAAGCTCCAGCCCGATGTCGTGCTCATGGACATGGTCATGCCGGGCCTCAACGGCCTGGAGGCCACGCGCCAGATCAGGCGCCGCCATCCCAAGACCCGCGTTCTCATCCTCACTGGCTATATGGAAGACGAGCAGATCGTGGCCGCGCTGCGCGCAGGCGCGTCGGGCTACGTCGTGAAGCGCTCCGACAAAGAGGAACTGCTGCTGGGCATCCAGGCCGTGCACCGCGGCAACACTTACTTCAGCAGCTCGATCTCCGACGGCGACGCCGTCAATCAGTACCTCTGGCAGGCCAAGAAGCCAGAACCCAAGACAGGCTACGACCTCCTGACCAGCCGCGAGCGCGAGGTCCTGCAGCTCATCGCCGAGGGGTACTCCAACCAGAGAATCGCCGAGGAGCTGTTTATTAGCGTGAAGACCGTCGAGGCGCACAAGGCGCACATCATGACCAAGCTCCACGCTCAGAACCGCACCGACCTCATCCGGTACGCCATTAAGAAGGGCCTAGTCGGCCTCGACACGACACCGGATATGGACACCGACACGACGCGGGAGGCGAGCTGACGGTCGTGCACGGATCGCGTGCGGCAGAGGATAGGCGAATGCTGAAGCAGGTGAACGAGGCGGAACTCCGCCTGGAATACGTTGAACGGCTGCGCCGCCTCCTCCGGCTTCGGCGGCAACATCAGGAAGACCTGAACGAACAGGGGATGCTGCTCCTCGACCGCTCGATCTTCGCCGCCTACCGCGAGTGCACGTCGCTGAACGCCGGCGACGAAGCGAAGGCCGTGCTGGCCGAGGAACGGCTGATGCAGCGAGCGGCCCGGGCGCGCCGCCAGGCGGCCCGTGACAGGGCCTCCGCCGCCTGAGGGACCTCGCGCCATGCGCGTCCTCGTCATCGACGACGAACCGGTCATCCGCTCCCTGGTCGCGGCGGTCCTGATGGATGCCGGGTTCGAGGTGGGAATGGCTGCCGACGGTGAGAGCGGCCTTCGGGCCGCCTCGTCACTTCTGCCACACGTGGTCCTGCTCGACATCGGCTTGCCCGGCATCAATGGCTGGGAAGTGCTGCGCGCCCTCCGCGAGCGGTCTGAGACGTACCGGACGCCCGTCGTCGTGCTATCCCGGCCTCCTCGACCGGGAGGAGACCGCCGCCGCCTCCCTGGCCGCCGGCACGCTGGCCAAGCCCTTCACGCCCGAGCAGCTTCTCGACGCCGTCAGGGGCGTCTCGCTGGCGCCCGCCGCCTGAGGCCGCCGGGCCAGCCTACGGCATTTCCCGCATCTTCGGGCTCCAAAGCCCGCGCCCTCTGAGAAAACTTCGGCCGCTGCCGATAATCCCTGTGCGAAGGCGAGTCATTCGCCTGATGGACCGGCCGCCCGCGCAGAGCATCCGGCTGCGCGAGTCGCCACCCGCCGCAAGGAGAGGCAGATGCTCATTCTGACAAGGAAAGTGGACCAGGGGATCGTGATATCGGGCAACATCCTGGTCCGGGTCCTTGGCGTGGAGCGTGACCGGGTCAAGATCGGTATCACGGCTCCCGGCGAGGTCACGGTGCTCCGTCAGGAACTCCTGGAGCGGGAGCAGCGCGCTGAAGGCGGCGAGGAGTCCCACGAAGGGTCATCGCACATGCCCCAGCGCCGGACGGGAACAGCGTAGAGAACGACGGTCAGGGTACGAGACTGAGCGTCCGCCGCGTGCGGACAGAAGAACCGGAGCCGCCGCCCTGGATGAGACGAAGGGGCGGCGGATTCGTGTTCGTAAGGAGGGTGCGCTCCGGCACGCGTATGGGCGAGCCGTTGAGGTTCATCGATTCGCGCGCTGTCTCCCAGAGGAGCGCCGCTTGCACCCACGCCCCTGCGTCGCCGGCGGCGTGGCGGGCCGCCGGATCCGCCAGGAAGAGCACAGCGTCGTTCAGCAAGAGGCTGTCTCCGGCCTCCGTTAGCTCCTGCTTCCGCACGGCGGCCGGCGTGGCGTGGCCCGACCGGTCGGCATCTATTACGGATAGGGTGTTCGCGCCCTCTTGAGCCATCGCCAGGTTGAACTGACGCGGGCCCGCCACCACCAGGGCCTCGCGTTCGGGGCCGCTCTCCAGCGCAGTGACGGTGTACTGGACCGACGCGCCCCGGGCATCCCACAGCGACATGAACAGGGCCCCGGCGTCGCCCTCCCGCTCGCGCAGCGCTCGGCAGGACACGAAGGCCGGCGGTCTCTCGAAGAACACGTCGGCGGCGAGCGCCAGCTCCTCGAGGCAGGTGCCCTCTAGGCTCTCGTCAGCCGCCGTGCGGCGCGTC
>JBBITS010000070.1:0-11116 GCA_037440665.1 Chloroflexota bacterium | reverse complement strand
GCGAAGCGATCGTCGCCGGGCACTCGGTGAAGAAGTCGCCGCGCGGGGTGCGCGTGACCAGGCTGTCGTCGGTCACCCAGTAGTCCTCCGGACCGGCGCACACCACCGTGGTGTCCCAGCCGTGCGCGGGCAGGTGGCGCGTGAAGCGGGTGCCGCGCGCCGTCAGCGCGCCGGTGTCGCGCAGCTCGGGAGGCCGGTCGGCCGTCAGCGCCAGAAGCGGCACACGGCCGTATCGCGCCTCGGCGACGGCGGGGGCGAAGCTCACCGCCGCCGTTCCCGACGTCGAGACGACGGCGACGGGCTCGCGACTCGCCTTCGCCATGCCGAGGGCGAAGAACGCGGCCGAGCGCTCGTCGATGTGCATCCAAACGCGGACGCCGGGATGTTCGCGCAATAGCAGGGCCAGCGGCGTCGAGCGCGAGCCCGGGCACACGCAGGCGTTGCGCACGCCGGAGCGCGCCAGCTCATCGACGAACGCGCCCACGAACGAGCGCAGGGCGTC
The DNA here is from genome assembly GCA_037440665.1 of Chloroflexota bacterium. Taxonomy (GTDB): domain Bacteria; phylum Chloroflexota; class Dehalococcoidia; order DSTF01; family JACRBR01; genus DATLZC01. The sequence continues at coordinate 10,614 of JBBITS010000070.1, read as the reverse complement.
CATCCGCTCCACCGTCAGTCCAGGTTCAGCGCCCATCGCATTGGCCGGAGCTTGAGGCACGATTCCTCATACTCCTGTTCCGGGTCGGAGTCGGCGACGATGCCGCATCCCGCGTACAGACGCGCCTCGCCGTCGCGCACGAGCGCCGAGCGAATCGCCACTGCGAACTCGCCGCCTCCGTCGCGGGCCACCCAACCGGCGGCGCCCGCGTACCATCCCCGGTCGAAGCTCTCGCTCTCGCGGATGACCTCCAGCGCCGCGTCGCGCGGAGCGCCGCCCGTCGCCGGCGTCGGGTGCAGGCGCTCGACGAGGTCAATCACTGCCGTTCTGGCGTCAGCGACGCCTTCGACCGGCGTGTAGAGGTGCTGCACGTTGGGCATCCGCAGCAGCTCGGGCGTCTCCGGGATACTGAGTTGCGAACAGACGGGCGACAGCGCCGAGCGCAGCTCGCGCACCACCAGCGCGTGCTCCTCGCGCTCCTTCGGGTCTGCCAGCAGCGCCAGGCCCAGGGCCTCGTCCTCTTCGGGCGTCGCGCCGCGCGGTCGCGACGACGCCAGCGACGCCGCCTGCACGCGGCGTCCGTCGAGCCGCACCAGACGCTCTGGTGTCGCGCCGACGAAGGCCGCGCCGCCGCGATCGAACGCGAACACCGTGCACGCCCCGTAAGCGGAGCGCAGCCGGTCGATGGCGTCCACGATATCGAAGCGCCCGCGCGCCAGCGCCTCGCGCGCCAACACCACCTTCTCCATCTCGCCCGCGCGGATGCGTCGCACGGCCGAGCCGACGGCGTCTCTCCATAGATCCGATGCGCCGCCGTTGTCGTCCAGAACCCCCGCGCTCTCATCGCTCGCGCGGTGGCCCGACAGCAGTCCGTCGAGCATCGTCTCCGCTTCGTTAGCATCCGCGGGCGAGCGGGCGTTGACGGTCAACCAGCAAGCCCCGCCCTGTGTCCAGACCTGGACCAGCGGGACGACGAGCTCGGCGTCGGGAAACGCGGACCACGGTCCCGCAGCGTCGCGCCCCTCCGGGTCGAACGCGAACCCGCCCAGCGCCAGCGGCATCGCCGCGGGAGAGGCGCTGTCGGTCGCGACCTGCGACGACGCCATGGCCTCACGCCACGCCTCGGCGACCTGCTTGAAACGCGCGGCGCCGGTTCCCGTGAAGCGCGCGGCGACGCCTACAGCCGCCAGCCCGGCGTCTTCCGATGGCTGCATCCAGAGGACGCGCTCTTTGCCCGCTGCGCACGCGAACACGGCAAGCGCGTCGACGGGCGCGATGCGGGCCGTCGCGGTCGCCAGCGTCCCGCCGTCCGCTTCGCCCTCCAGAAGGTTGCGCAGACGCTCGATGATCGCTTCACGCTTCAGCGCCGTGGTCATTTCGCCGCTCCCTGACGCGCCGGCTCCGCGGCGCCCACGCTGCGCATAAGGATGGGGCGCAGCGCGGCGTAAGTCTCCTCCAGCCGCGATGGTTCCCTGGTCAGCACCCAGTGCGTGATGATCTCGTTGAGCGCGCCGAACCAGGCCCGGCCCGCCACCTCGGTGTCGCAGGGCGGGATGACGCCGCTGGCCACGGCTTCGTCGAGGTGCTCGGTGATCAGGCCCGCGAACTCGTCGTGCAGCTCGGCCATGCGGCGGTTGAACTCGCGGCCCGCGCCCAGCGCCTCCACCATGAAAAGACGCGCTAGACTGCGATGCGAGGCGAAGGTCCGCAGCACCGCCAGCAACGCGGCGTCGGCGCGGGCGACGGGATCGGTCTCCGAGGCGATGGCCGTCTCGATCTTCCGGCGCAGGCGGACCGCCGTCTGGTCCAGCAGCGCTAGGAAGATCGCCTGCTTTCCCGGGAAGTGGAAGTAGACGCCGCCCTTGGACGTTTGCGACTCGGCGGCGATGTCGTCCACCGCGGCGTCGCGGTATCCCTTGGCCGAGAAGACGCGGAGGGCGGCATCGAGAATGCGGCGGTGGCGGACCTGCGCTCGTTCCTGTTCCATGGCCGCTCGTGTAGACTGAAAACCGACTGACGCGTCGGTCAGAATCATCCTACCGCCGCCAGAGCGAGGGGGCAAGCGATGGCTGTCAAGCAAGCGCCCCAGGTCAGCGCCATGTTCAGCCGCATCGTCCGCCGCTACGACCTGCTGAACCGCATCATGAGCCTGGGCATGGACGCCGGCTGGCGCCGGGCCGCTGCCGCCGCCGCGCAGCCGTCTGGCGCCCGCGTCCTCGACGTCGGAGCAGGCACCGGCGACCTGACCCTCGAGCTGTGCCGCAGAGGCGCGGCCCGGGTCGTCGCCGCCGACTTCTCTCGCGCCATGCTGCTGGCGGGCAGGGCCAAGGCGCGGGCAAAGGGCCGCCCGGACATCCCTTTTCTCGAGGCCGACGCCCTGCGCCTGCCCTTCGCCAGCGGCTCGTTCGACGCCGTGACCAACGCCTTTGTGCTGCGTAACTTCGCCGACCTGCGCGCCGGCCTGGCAGAGATGGCCCGCGTTCTGAAGCCGGGCGGCCGCCTCGTCTGTCTGGACATGACGCACCCGAAGCCCGGCCCCTTCGCTTTCCTGTACCGGATCTACTTCGGCCGGCTGCTGCCGCCCATCGCCGGGTTCATCAGCGGCGACCGCGCCGCCTACCGCTACCTGCCGCAATCGCTGGAAGGCCACCCGACGGCCGACGAACTCGCGGCCATGCTTCGCGACGCCGGGCTGACCTCGGTGATAGTGCGCCGCCTGGGTGGCGGGACGGTCGCCCTCCACGTTGCCATCAAGCCTTGACCTCCCGGCCTCGTGCGCGTATCGTCAACCAGGTTTCTAGCAATGGTTGACGATGCCGCCCTCATCGAGCGCGTTCTTGCCCGCCTGCGCGCCTCGGCCGGGCCCCTCTCCGGCGCCCGCCTGAGCCAGCAGCTCGGCGTCTCTCGCACGGCCGTCTGGAAGCACGTCGAGGCCCTGCGCAGGCTCGGCTACGCCGTCGAGGCCGCGCCACGGGCCGGCTACCGCCTTGTGAGCGCCCCCGACCGCCTGTACCCGTGGGAGATCCGCGAGGGTCTGAGGGCATCACGCTTCGGGCGCGAGATCCGCCACTTCGAGACCACCGGCTCGACGCAGGACGTCGCCCGCCAGCTCGCCGAGGAAGGCGCGCCCGAGGGCACGGTGGTCGTCGCCGAGGAGCAGCGCTCGCCCCGCGGACGGCTGGGCCGCGCCTACCACACGCCGCGCGGCGGCCTCTGGTTCTCGTTGCTCCTGCGCCCGCGCAAGGCGCCCGAGGAGGTCATCTGCCTGTCGCTGCTCACGGCCGTCGGCGTCCACCGCGCCATCGAGATCGTCACCGGACTGCGCCCGCTGGTGCGCTGGCCCAACGACCTGCTCATCGACGCCCGCAAGGTCGCGGGCATCCTCGTCGAGATGGCGAGCGAGCAGGACGTTCTGCGCTACGTCGTCGTGGGCATCGGCGTCAACGTCAACCTCGGCGAGCGCGACTTCCCGGAAGACCTGCGCCCCATCGCTGTCAGTCTGCGACAGGCGCTGGGTCGCGACGTCCCTCGCGTTCAGTTGCTTCAGCGCGTCCTCAAAGAGATGGAGACAGCTTACGACACCTACCTGCGCGAGGGCGCGCGCTCCGTCCTCGACGCCTGGAAGGCGCTGCCGACGATCCTCGGCCAGCCCGTGACGGTCGAATCGCCGTGGGAGATCTGGCGCGGCGTCGCCGAGGACCTCGACGACGAAGGCGCCCTGCTCGTGCGCACGGACGAAGGTGAACTGCGCCGCGTGCTGGCTGGCGATGTGCGCATCGTCACCGCCCGTTGAGAGGAGTGACATGATCGACGTGAAGGACATCGAGACGCAGGTTCTGGGCAAGGGCGACGGAATCACCGAGGAGCAGGCGCGCGCCATCGCCGCCCTGCCCGAAAGCGAGCTGCCCGCGCTCGTCGCCCTCGCCCACCGGGTGCGCCTGGAGCGTTGCGGCGACGCCGTGGAAGTGGAATCGCTTATCAGCGCCAAGACCGGCGGCTGCCCCGAGGACTGCAAGTTCTGCTCGCAGTCCTCGCGCTTCGACACAGGCGTCGAAGCTCACGCCTTCCTGCCGCTGGAAGAGGTCGTGGCGTCGGCGAAGAGCACGGAGGAGCTGGGCGGCACGTCGTTCTGCGTCGTGATCGCGGTGCGCGGGCCCAACGAACGCATGATGGACCGCATCGTGGAGGCGATCCGCGCCATCCGCCGGGAGACGAAGCTCGATGTCCACGCGTCGCTCGGCCTGCTAACCCGCGACCAGGCGCGCCGTCTGAAGGAAGAGGGTGTCGTCCGCTACAACCATAACCTGGAGACGGCGCGCAGCCACTTCCCGAAGATCGTCACGACCCACACGTGGGAGGAGCGGTTCGAGACGTGCCGCATCGTGCAGGAAGCGGGGATGGAACTGTGCTCCGGCGGCATCTTCGGCATGGGCGAAACATGGGGGCAGCGCGTCGAGTTCGCCTCGCAGCTTCGCGAGCTGGGCCCGCGCGAGATCCCGCTGAACTTCCTTAACCCGCGCCCCGGCACGCCTCTGGGCGCGCGGCCGCTCCTGCCTCCGCTGGAGGCCATCCGCATCTGCGCGCTGTTCCGCCTGTTCTTTCCCGACGTCACGCTCCGCTACGCCGGCGGCCGCGAGGTCGTCCTGCGCGATCTCCAAGCGACGGGCCTGCTCGCCGGCGTCAACGCCATCATCATGGGCAACTACCTGACCACCACCGGCCGGCCGCCGGAAGAGGACCTGCGTATGCTCGGCGATCTCGGAATGCCCGTGGCCGCGCGCCGCGCAGCGGAGGCGCTCCTGCCGTGACGCAAACCTACACAGCGCAGACGTCGCAGCGAACACGCGATCTGGCCGCCGCCGATCAGGCACACATCTGGCATCCGTTCACGCAGATGCAGGATTACGCGCAGGACGAACCGCTGATCATCGAGCACGGCGAGGGCTGCTGGCTCGTCGACACCGAAGGCAGGCGCTACCTCGACGGCGTGTCGTCGCTGTGGGTCACGGTGCACGGCCACCGGCATCCCAGGCTCGACGCTGCCGTCCGCGAGCAACTGGACCGCATCGCCCACAGCACGCTTCTGGGCATCACCAACGCCCCGGCCGTCGAGCTGGCAGAGCGCCTCGTCGCCATAGCGCCCGCCGGGCTCACGAAGGTCTTCTACGCCGAGAACGGAGCGAGCGCGGTGGAAATCGCGCTGAAGATGGCGTTCCAGTACTGGCGTCATCGCGGCCAGCCGCAGCGGACGCGGTTCCTCAAGCTCCAGAACGCCTACCACGGCGACACCATCGGCGCCGTCAGCGTCGGCGGCATCGACCGCTTTCACGCCGCCTACGGCCCGCTGCTCTTCCCGACGGAAACGGCGCCCTCGCCCTACTGCTACCGCTGCTCCCTGGGGCTGACGCATCCCGCGTGCGAACTGGCGTGCGCCCGCGCGGCGGGCGACATCCTGGCGTCGCGCCACGAGGAGATCGCGGCGGTCATAGTAGAGCCTCTCGTGCAGGGCGCGGCGGGCATGATCACAGCGCCCGACGGCTATCTGCGGGCCATCCGCGGCTTCTGCGACCGCTACGGCGTCCCCCTCATCGCCGACGAGGTGGCCACCGGCTTCGGCCGCACCGGGCGCATGTTCGCGTGCGACCACGAAGGCGTCAGCCCCGACCTGCTGGTTGTGGGCAAGGGCATCACGGGCGGCTACCTGCCGCTGTCGGCGGTCCTCACGACGCAAGATATCTTCGACGCCTTCCTAGGCCCGTACGAGTCGTTCAAGACGCTGTTCCACGGACACACCTACACCGGCAACCCGCTGGCCTGCGCCGTCGCTTTGGCCAACCTCGACGTGTTCGCAGAAGAACGAACGCTGGAGGCCATGCAGCCGAAGATCGCGCATCTCGCCCGGCGTCTCGACGCCTTCCGCGCGCTGCCCCACGTCGGTGACGTGCGCCAGCGCGGGTTCATGGTGGGCATTGAACTCGTGGCCGACCGCGATACTAAGGCCGAGTACACGCCCGAGCGCAAGGTGGGCTGGCGGGTCATCCGCCGGGCGCGCGATCGCGGCGTCGTCATCAGGCCTCTGGGCGACGTTATCGTTCTCATGTCGGCGCTCGCCATCTCGCTGGACGAACTGGACTTTCTGCTGGACGTCACCTACGACTGTATCCGCGAGGTCACGGAGGCGGGCGAGTGACAACGACGACGACGCCCGCCGCGGTCGCGTGGATTGAAGACGAGCTGGCGAACCTGCGCCGCCGGGACCTGCACCGTTCCCTGAGGACCATTGACGGCGCGCAGGAGCCAGAGGTTGAAATCGACGGACGCCGCTATTTGCTGCTGGCGTCCAACAACTACCTCGGGCTCGCCACCGACCCGCGGGTGAAAGCGGGCGCGGTCGCGGCGGTCGAGCGCTACGGCGCGGGCGCGGGCGCGTCGCGGCTTGTCTCCGGCCATTTGGCCATCCATCGCGAACTGGAGCGCCGCATCGCCGCCCTCAAGCGCGCCGAGGACGCCGTCGTCTTCGGCTCCGGCTACCTGGCGAACGTCGGGACCATCACCGCCCTGGCCGGCCCCGGCGACGCCGTCTACAGCGACCGGCTGAACCACGCCAGCATCATCGACGGCTGCCGCCTCTCCGGCGCCGACGTCCGCGTCTACGCCCACTGCGACACGGACGATCTCGCCCGGCTGCTCGCCGTCGGCGACGGCCGCTACCGCCGCCGCCTCATCGTCACCGACGCCGTCTTCAGCATGGACGGCGACCTGGCGCCTCTGCCGGACCTCGTCGATCTCGCCGAACGCCACGGCGCGATGTTGATGGCCGACGAAGCGCACGCCACGGGCGTCCTGGGCGAACGCGGCGGCGGAGCCATCGAGCACTTCGGGCTCGATGGACGCGTCCACGTCGTCATGGGCACGCTGTCCAAGGCGCTGGGATCCGTGGGCGGTTTCGTCGCGGGCTCCAGGGCGCTGGTCGATTACCTCCGCAACCGGGCGCGGGCGTTCGTCTTCACCACCGGCCTGTCGCCCGCCGCCGCCGGCGCCGCGCTGGCCGCCATCGACCTCGTCGAGCGCGAGCCGGAGCGCCGCCGTCGCGTTCTGGAGCTGGCGCGCCGTCTGTCCGCTGGCCTGCGGGCGCTGGGCTGCGAAGTGCTGCCCTCTGAATCGGCCGTCGTGCCGGTCATCGCCGGCGACGCGGCGCGCGCGCTGGCGCTCTCCGACGCCCTCCGCCGGCAAGGCGTCTTCTGCCCCGCGATCCGTCCGCCCACAGTGCCCGAAGGCCAGAGCCGCCTGCGCGTCGCGCCCATGGCCACGCACACCGACGAACAGATCGACCGCGCGCTGGCGGCCTTCGCGGCCGCGCGCCGGGAACTCCCGGACTGATGGACGGCCGTCGTCTGGCGCTGTTCGTCACCGGGACTGACACCGGCGTCGGCAAGACCGTCGTGACGGCAGCCATCGCTTCCCTGGCCGTCGCCGCAGGCCGCCGCCTCTTCGTCTACAAGCCGGCGCAGACCGGCGTGGGTCCCCACGATCCAGGTGACCTCGATTTCGTACGAATCGCCTGCGACGACAGTCCGCTGTTGCGCACCGCCTGCGCCTACCGCCTGGGCGAGCCGCTGGCTCCCGCGGTAGCGGCGGCGATCGAGGGCGTAACCATCTGGCGTCAGGATCTCGTCGACATCTACCAGGACGCTGCGGACGGCGCGGACGTGGCGCTGGTCGAAGGCGCGGGCGGGCTGCTGGTCCCCATCGCCCCCGGCTACACGATGGCCGACCTCGCCCGTGACCTCGCGCTGCCGCTGCTCATCGTCGCGCGCCCGGGCCTGGGCACGCTCAACCACACGGCGCTCACCGTCGAGGCGGCCCGGCGTCGCGGCATCGATGTCGCGGGCGTCGTCATCTCCGGCTTCCCAGGCGAACCGGACATCGCCATGCGCACCAATCCCCGCGTGCTAGTGGAGACGACCGGGGCTCCGCTGATCGGCGTCCTGCCCCACGTCGATGGCCTCGACACCGAACATCTGGTAGCCGACGGGCTGAAGGCAGCCGCGCGCCGGGGACTCGCGCCCGCCTTCGGCGGAACGTTCGACGCCGGCCGCTTCCTCGCAGGCCTGGCCAGTGTCTGAAGGTCTCCCCGGGCCGGTCTGAAGACCAGCCCCCAACGGGCATGTGAATGCTCGGAAGGGGGCGACCGCTGCGCGCGTCCAACGTGCGGCGGCCACCCTGAAGGGCGGCCTTCAGGCCACGCTTATGGTCATCAATGAAATAATCTGACAGGCAACGGGGAGTGCAGAGGGGCTCCGCCCCTCTGCCGGGGGTCTGGGGGTGTCCCCCAGATTCAAAACTGCCTCCCTGGGCGAAAGGACGGGTAAGAAAGACCCTCCTTCTTGAAGGTTCTGTTGCCCCACTGGCCGATAGCACTGTAAAGGCCAATTGCTCAATGACCGCCAGACCCGACCGCACATCTGGCCCCGTCCTGTCCACAAGCACAGGCGACCACTGATCTCACAGGTTCCGCACGCTCCGCGACCCCAGGCCGATGATGGCGGCCAGCGCGAACCCGGCCAGCGCAAAGACGACGACTGACTCCTGCGGGCCGAAGCGATCGGCCGACGCGCCCACCGCCAGGTTACCGAACGGCGACAATCCTCCCGCCATGGTGTAGAGCGACAGCACGCGCCCCCGGAAGGCGTCGGCCAGGTTGAGTTGGAGAAGCGTCTGGTTGAGCGTGACCATCATCGACCAGCCCACACCCGCGATCACCAGAATCGCGAACGACAGCGGGAACCACGTCGACACAGCGAACAGCGCAACCATCGCCATGTACAACAGCGATGCGCCGCCCATGGCCCGCCCCTTCCACTTCGAAGACGCCATGTTGGCCACGATAAGCCCGCCCGGTATTGATCCGAAGCCGACGCCCGTCAACAACACGCCGTACCCTCCCGAACCAGTGTGCAGAACGTCCTTGGCGAACACGGGCATCATCGCCACGTAGGGATAGATCAGTACGTTCGGGATGACGTTCAGTATGACCAGCCGCAGCATCGCCGGATCCCTCCGTACGTAGGCGACGCCCTCGCGGATGCCCTCCCACATGGGCGTGCGCACGGGCTCTGCCCGGGTGATCGGATGCAGGGCGAACGTCGCGATGGTGGCCAGCGCGTAGAACAACGTCTGCGCGTAGAACGACGCCGACATGCCGATCGCCCCGATGACGAACCCGCCCACCGAGGGCGCGACGATGCGCGCCAGGTTCGAAACGACGGCGTTGAGCCCTATGGCGTTGGTCAGGTACTCGCTGCCGACCACGTCGTAGACCAGCACCTGGCGCGCAGGCATGTTCACCGCTCCGGCGACGCCCGCGACCACGGCCATCACGTACAGATGCCACACGGCAACAAGATCCGCGGTCACCAGGAATCCGATGACGCCCGCCACCGTCGCCGGCACCGCCTGAGTGATGGCGGCGAGCTGCCGCCGGTCAAGGCGGTCGGCCATTACGCCGGCCGCAGGCGACACGACTAGCTGGCTGAACCCGCGGATGAACCCGAGAAGGCCCAACTGGAACGGCGAGTCGGTGAGCTGCAGGACCAGCCAGCCGCGCGCCACCTCCTCCATCCAGCCCGCGACCTGCGAGAACGCCGTGCCAGCCAGCAGGAAGCGGAACTGAGCCAGCGCAAGCGAGGAGAACGTCTCGCTGCGAGCGAAACGCGACCGAGGGGCCGTCTGAACGGCCTCCGCCGCCTCGACCTGGTCCATAGAGTGAGTGTGCCCCTGGAGATGGCGAACGGGCTGTCGACAGGCATTGTAGCCCGCCAGGTCGCTACGGACACGGTCGCTAGCCGATAACGCGCACGGGCGTCCCTGTGGCTGCCGAGCGGTGCGCCGCCTCGGCGAAGCGCATGATGGCGACGCCCTCCTCGGCCGACGTCTCGCACGGCGCGCCGTCCAGCAGGCGGGCGTGCCAGGCCTGGCCGCCCAGGCGGAAGCTCGAACCCCAGTCCCAGTCGAGGTCGTGGTACTCGGTGGTCTTGCCGTCACGGTACATGACTACCGGAGGATCAGACAGAAGCTGCCCCGAGCAGTGATTGACCCAGATGATGCCCTTTTCACCCACGATCTGAACGCGCTCATCGTTGGCGTAGTACTTCGAAGGCACCAGCAGATCCGTCGAGCCGACGGTCTCCCACGACCCGATGCGGTTAGGCGCCGTGTGCTTCCAGCAGACCAGCGCCGGGCGGTCGATCTCGACGCCGGTGCGCGGCTCGCGCGTCGTCATGATCCACGCGAAGACCTCGTCCACCGGCCCCAGCAGGAACCGCGCGATGGAGAAGATGTGGTAGCCGTGATCGAAAACGCAGGGTCCGCCGCCGCAGAGGTCAGGGTCGAAACGCCAGCGCCAGGCCCGCGCAGGCACCCTCCATCCTGACCCCACCCCGCCGATGACGCTCACGTGCTGCGACTGCGGCTCGCCTATCGCCCCCTCGTCGATTAGCCGCTTGGCCAGCGCGAACGGCGGGTAGTGCCGGAAGTTCTCCATCACCCGCAGGTCGCGGCGCGTCCTCCTCGACGCCTCCAGCATGCGCTCGGACTCGGCGACGGAGCGTGCCA
>JBBITS010000069.1:2532-11167 GCA_037440665.1 Chloroflexota bacterium | reverse complement strand
CGCCTCACCCTCGGCGACGACGAGATCGCGGTGCGGTTGGAGAGCGGGCGGTAGGCGTCGCCCCCGAGAAGGCCACGCTTCAGCGTGGCTGGAAGCGCGCGGCGGTGTTACCCCATGAAGGCCACGCTTCAGCGTGGCTGGACGCGGGAAAATCCCACCCAAGAAAGACGGCCACCTTGAAAGGTGGCCTTCATTTGTGGCGATGGCGAAACACGTTACGGCGGTGGTATTTCCCCAAGAAGGCCACCCTTCAGGGTGGCGGAACGGGAAGATCCCACCCAACGACGTAGGCCACCGTGCCGAAGGTCCGCCCCCGGCGGAAAAGGTGGCCTTCATTATCACCCCCGGCGGCCTCGCCCCTTACCGCCGCAGGGCCTGCGTGTACAGAATCCCGATGATGTTCGCCAGCGCCAGCAACCCGAACCCGTCCGGGCCGAACCAGAGGGTCACTGCGACGTACGTGAGGAACCCGGCGGCGATGTAATCGTACCTCAGACGCCGGAATAGCGACGGTCGTTGCTCTGCGGTCATGCGGTCGTTCTGTCTGGCCATCCAGAGTATGTATCGGCAGGCGCGCCCCTGGCAATAGGCGCGAGCCCGCCCCTTCATCATGAAGGCCACGCTTCCAGCGTGGCGTGATGCCCGCCAACGGCGCAGGCCACCGTCGTAGGGGCCGGTCTTCAGACCGGCCCGCGAACGGCGGGGCGCCTGCGGCCCGAACCCGCGGGCGAGTCTGAAGACTCGCCCCTACGTACCGGAACGCCGCCTCTTCATCATGAAGGTCACGCTTCTCGCCTGAGGCGAGTCTTCGACAGCGTGGCGTGATGCCCGCGACGGCGGTCTTCCCCCCATGAAGGCCACCCTTCAGGGTGGCGGAACGGGAAGATCCCGCCCCAACAACGTAGGCCACCTTGAAAGGTGGCCTTCAGGAAGTCGAAATGAAGGCCACGCTTCCAGCGTGGCGCGTCCTCACCCAACGGCGGCCTTCATCGTGAAGCGACACCGGCCCCGCCTCCCGCTTCTCGCCTCCCGGCTCCCGCCTCTCGCCTCCCCCCTCCAATCTCCCGCTTCCCGCTTCCCGCTTCCAATCTCCAACCTCCAACCGGCCTCCCCCAACGGCCCTCGACAGACAAGCATCCGACGGCTAGGCTATGGAGAACGCGGCCGGCGCCCGAAAGACGGCTGTAATGTTTGTGGCCCTTCGGTGGTTGGATCATAAGAAGCTGGCCCCCGGCCGCACGCATCCGGGGACCGCGATCGCACTAGAAGGGCAAATTGACCGGCCTTCGGTTATTGACGTAACATACGGAGACTCTTAGCAAGCGGCCACATGGTGGCGAGGCCGTTTGCCCCCGCCAACGAGGCTGGTCTTTAGGAGCAAACGCCGCGGCGGTAGCCGCGTGGGGAGGCGCCACACCTTCTCTCGCGCGCCGTCGCACATGCCAGGGGTAGGGGCGCCCCCTGCAGGCGGCGCTATCCGCGCGGCGACGCGATCCCCCGGCCTGTAGGCGAACAGACGTGAATAACCCCGGCCGGGCCCCCACTGGCGAGGTTCAAGGCCCGGACCGGGATCGGCAACAGGGAACCGCCGTGGGCGGAACCCCTTTTGCGCTTTCATTATCGGCGCAAGAGCGGCTCTCCGCAAACGCAGCATCGGCGCTATTCGCCGGCGGCGCGGCCCCCTGTTCTACCGGCGACGTCCCTCGGGCCAGACGGGAGGGGCGGGAAAGGGGGTGGGATCCCGAGACGAGCGACTTGCGCATACACCCCGTGGCGGGTTGGCCCGGACGCGCCGCCTGCCCGACGAAGGGGATTCGGCCCTTCTCGAAGGGAAGGGCAGGCGGACGGCCCCGCGGCCCGGATGACCGCGACGGGTCAAACGGATTGAAAGACCTTGGAGGAGAATTCACGTGAACCTTCTCAACACCATCATCACGAAGGCCATGCTCGGGCTTCGCAGCCTGAAGGACGAGCGCGGCCAGGACCTCATGGAGTACGCGCTGCTGGGGGGCTTCATCGCCGTCGCGTTCGTCACAGCGGCTCTCCTGACGCCTCTGGGGAGCGCAATGCAGGAGATGACCGACGCGATCGCCGAGTGTGTCGACTTCGACAGCGTCTGTCCATAGAACTGGGAGTTGGCTGGGCGGCGGCCATAGCCTGGCTGCCGCCCGGCCATCAGCCATGACACGAATTCGCAAGCCGGGTCGTGAGGCGGGTCAGACACTCATCGAGTTCGCCTTGATCTCGCCGATGATTTTCTTGTTCCTCTTCACCATCGTCGATTTCGGCATCGCGATGGACCGGCGGATCACACTTCAGCACGCGGTCCGCGAGGGCGCGCGCTACGCTGCGGTCACAGAGGACATTGGCGTCGTCTGTGACCGCATCGTCGCGCAGGCCCAGGACCTAATAGGGCCCGGCGACATCGACTTTGCGTACGACGACGTTGATGGCAACGGCAACGATACCGACGCCGGTGACGCCGTGGAAGTGACTGTGCACTTCTCGTATGACCCATTTATCGTTCGGCCTGTCTTGAGCGGCCTCTTTGGTGGCAGTGTCCTTTCAATAGACATGAGCCCGTCGGCGAGTTCTCGGCTGGAGAGATCGGTACCTGGTGACACGGGGTGCCCGTAATGCGGTGCTGGTTACAGCGTCTACGAAGCGAGAGAGGACAGGCCATAATCCTGTTCGTGGGCGTGCTGACCGTGATTTTCGTGATCGGAGCCATCGTGATTGACTGGGGCCTGTGGCTGAGCGAGCGCCGCGGCGTGCAGCGCGCGGCCGACCTGGCCGCCCTCGCCGGGTCCCAGGACCTGCCGTCCGACGGCGACGCCGCGCGCGTGAGCGCCCTCGATTGGGCCGCCCGCAACGGCTACGAGGACGGCGTCGACGGCGTCGAGGTCGAGGTCGAGCTGCTCTGCTCCAACAAGATGACGAACCCGCCCCGGGGCATCTGCCGCAACCCCAACCCCTCGAGCGACGAGCCGAGCCCCTGCTCTCCGGAGGTCGGCTGCGACAGTCTGCGCGTGGTCATCACCAAGCCCGGCCGGCACCTGTTCTCGTCGATCTTCGGCATATCGGGCATGCACGTCGGCTTCGGTGCCGTCGCGGCGCTCTCGTTCGACGTCATGCCGCTGGACACGGCGCTGATGCTCGACGCCACGGGCAGCATGGGCGACTCGCCGTGCAACGGTAGCCAGAGCAACCCCGGGTGCCCCATCAAAGAGGCGAAAGACGCCGCCAACGACTTCGTGGACATCCTGCTGCCCGAGGACGACCCGAGCGGGGTCACGCAGGTGGCGTTCGCGCCCTACCGCGGTTGCTATAACCCGCCGCGTACCCGTCTCGAGTGCGTGCCCGGGGCGCGCATCGTGGGCCTTACCAACGATCCGGACCCGCTCCACGCGGGAATCTCCGGGACGACGGCCCAGAGCGGTAGTGGGACCAACGTGTGCCTCGCCCTGTGGGAAGGGCAGCAACTGCTGTCTGGGTCCACTGCCGAGCGCCGGTTCGTTGTCATCCTGACCGACGGGGACAACAACTACAACAGCATCACGTACGGTCAGGGCCATCCGCCCGTGGCCTGCCGCCCGATCAATCCGAGTTCATCGAGCGCGACGGGCGGTTGCAGCCCCAGTTCGCCCAACGGCCAGGAAGCGGACCTCGCCGCGAAGACGCTGGCCGTCGCCGACCAGCTCATGGCCGACGACGTGGAGATCTTCGTCGTCGGCTTCGGCGTCTGCGGCGGCGCGGACAGCGCCCAGGCGAAGACGCCGGGCTACTGCAACGCCGTCGGGCGGCGCGACCACGACAACGAGGCCGACCGGCGCCTGCTCAAGTGCATAGCGTCGTCCACCGAAGGCACCAACGACCACTACTTCGAGGTCGAGCGCGCGGAAGACCTGCCCGAGGTGTTCCAGATAGTGGCGTGGGAGATCGCCGGGCGGGCGCTCACCCAGTGAGGGCGGGAGAAGGAGTCATGCGGGACGTGGTGAACAGACTCGTGAGGCGGCTCCGCTCGCAGCGAGGCCAGGCGCTGATCATGTTCGTGGGCATCTTCACGATCATCGCCGTGGCCGGCGCGATCTCAGTGGACTTCGGCCTCTGGTTCAGCGAGCGCCGCGGCGCGCAGAAGGACGCCGACGTGTCGGCGCTGGCCGGCGCGCGTGAGCTGCTCGACTTCGAAGCGCCCACCCCATCCGACGAAGCCGCCGCCATCGCCGTCGCCGGCACGTGGGTGGAGATCAACGATCAGCAGGACAACGCCTCGCTGGCCCAGCCAGTGCAGGTGGGGACCTCCTGCTTTGCGGATGACCCGGATGACGATCCGAACCGTCTTGATTCCGTGACCGTGGACGTGAACCACGAGTCGCGGTCGCTCTTCGCCTCGATCTTCGGTCTGGGCGAGCCTGACATTGGCGCCCACGCGATGGCGTGCGCGGGGAGCGTCATCACCATCGAGGGCGGCGGCGTCCCGATTCAGGTGGATACCGGCGGGCCGTGCTTCGACACGGGCTTGCCGAAGTACGACGAGCTTTGCCCGCTGGAGTACGGCTCGCAGGACGACAACCCGCGCGGGATCATCGACCTCGACGCCGACGATGACTACTGCAGCCAGGCCGGCGGCAGCGGCGACATCACCGAACTTATCGAATGGGGCGCGACCGGCACATGCTCGACGCATCCCGACGGCGCTGACGGCGTGTGCGACCCGGAGAACAACGGGCCCTGGTACGACTGCGTCGCTACCCAGGCCGGCACCCCGAAGAAGGTGCTGACCGGCTTCCTGAACCGCCTGTCGCGCGAGGGCTACTGCGACACCGACAGCGACGGCATCGACAGCTTCGATGAGGCCACCGACGGGCCGATCTCGGGCAGCGGGCCGAACGCGCTGTACGAGCCGGCGTTGTGCGACAACGACGAGGTCAGCCCGCGCATCATCACCATCATCGTCCTCGGCGAGAACCCGCCGGAGAACTCGGGGAACACTGGCTACCCCATCGTGGCGTTCGCGGGCTTCTACGTCGCGGGCTGCAAGGCCAGCAAGGATCCCATCGAAACGCCGCCGTCGATGGACGACCTGACCGAGGAAGAGAAAAAGTGCGACGTTGGTGGAAAGGGAAACCCGCCCGGCCACGTTGTAGTCTTTGGACAGTTCGTGAACCTGACCGTCCCCGGCGAGGTAGGGGCGTTTGACCCCACCAGCACGCTCATGGGCGTCTCGCTGGGCGAATAGCGGATAGTACGAACCGGCAGAACGCCGCAAACAGGAGAGGCCATATGGCGAACGTACTCACAGGACAACTGGGCGACCGGTCGGGGCGCATGTTCCTCGTCCTCGCCGTCATCTTCGCCGTCGTCACCGGCGCGCTGATCTACGCCGGTCTGCGCGGCTCGGGCGGCGACGACGAGGGCGGCGCGAAGGTCAGCGGCGACGCCGTGCCCGTCGTCGTCGCGGCGTCGGACATCCGCGCGGGGCAGGAGATCACCGAGGGCATGCTCGAGGTGAAGTCTGTGCCCGCGAGCGTGGCCCTGGCGGGCGCCTTCGAGGACCAGAAGGACGTCGTGGGGCTGAACGCGGCCACGAACATCGAGGCGGGCGACCAGCTCACGCCGTCGAAGGTGAGCCAGTACGCGGTCCCGAGCCTGGGTGAGGACGTGAAAGCGCCGTCGCTGGTCGTGCCGAAAGGGATGCGCGGCTTCTCGGTGCCGGTGACCGAGGTCACGGGCGTCGGCGGGCTGCTGCTCCCGGGCGACCGCGTGGACGTCATCGCCGTCTTCGAGGAAGGCGAGAACTTCGCGACCACGAAGGCGGTCGTCGTGTTGCAGGACGTGCAGGTGATCTCGGTGGCGCAGGAGGCGCTGGAGCCGGCCGCGGGCGTGGCCTCGGAGGCGGGCGAGGGCGAAGGCGAAGCCGCCGCTCCCGCCCCGGCCGAGGGCGAGACGGGCGTGCTGCCGGAGGACGTCGAGAACCAGCCGTCGGCGCGGCAGGTGGTGCTGGCGGTGACGCCGCAGGACGCGGCGCTGCTCGCGCTCATCCAGGAGCAGGCGACGATCTACGTCAGCCTGCGCCGTCAGGGCGACCGCGACCCGATCGCGGGCGCTCTGGAGCGCGACCTGGCGCCGTACGGCTACACGCCGACGCCGAACGAATAGCGCCTCTTCACGATGAAGGCCACCCTTCAGGGTGGCCGGGCGTGAACGGCAAGGTGGCCGGCGATCAACCACAGTGAAGGCCACCCTTTAGGGTGGCAGACGGTGGAGCAGACGCCACGCTGAAGCGTGGCCTTCTAACCAGGAGAATGGCTGAACGCTGAAAGCTGAAAGCTAACACCCAACAAAGGAACGTTATGGCTAGAGTCCCCGGAATCCTCATCGTCGATCAGGACGCCGACGCCCGCTACGAGTTGAAGCGTCTGGTCAAGGAGTGCCACCTCGACGTCGCGGCCGAGGCCGGGTACGGCACGGAGGCTGTCGCGACCGCCGTCGAGCGCAAGCCCGACGTCATCCTGATCGCCGTGAACCAGCCCGTCGAGCGGCCGCTGCAGACGCTGTCGTCGCTCTCGGCGGCGCTGACGGACACGCCGATCATCGCGTATTCGCGCTCGAAGGAGCTGGAGATCGCCCGTCAGGCGATGATCGCGGGCGCGCGCGACTTCCTGCCGATGCCGGCGCGGGCCGAGGACGTCCGGCGCTCCATCGTCGAGACGCTGGCCGCCGAGGAGCGGCGCAAGCTGCCGCGGTCGGCCGGCGGCATCGTTGGCCCCGAGGCGACGACGATCACGATCTTCAGCGCCAAGGGCGGCGTCGGCAAGTCGACCATCGCCGCGAACCTGGCGGTGGCGCTGGCGAAGCGCGGCCACAGCGCCGTGCTGGTGGACGCCGACGTGTCGTTCGGCGACTCGGCCGACGTGCTGAACATGCGTCCGGAGTACACCATCGCCGAGCTGGCGGCGCCTAACGCCGACCTCACGGGCGAGGGCCTCGTCGAGCGCCTGGCGGCGCACGAGAGCGGGCTGCGGGTCGTCGCGGCGCCGCACCAGCCGATGGCCTGGCGCGACATCACGGGCGACCGCTTCCGGCGCGTCGTCGAGGCGCTGCAGCGCCGCTTCGACATGGTGGTCGTCGACTGCGCCTCGCACCTCAGCGACGTCACGCTGGCGGCGCTGGAGGAGGCGTCGTTCGTCCTGTGGGTCACCACGCCGGAGTACACGGCGGTGAAAGACTCCATTCAGGCGCTAAACGTCCTGCGCCAGTTGCGCTACCCGGTGGAGAAGGTGCGCGTGGCGCTGAACCACATCTCGCCGGACACCGACGTGCGCCCGGCGGCCATCGCCGAGGCGATGGGGCAGGAGATCTTCTGGAGCGTGCCGTACGACCGTCTCCTGCGGCGGAGCGCGATGTCCGGGCAGCCGATCGTCATGCAGAAACCGGATGCGCCGTCGGCCCGCGCCATCGACGACCTGGCGGCGATGGTGAGCGGCGTCGGCGCCGCGCCGTCGCGCAAGAAGGGCGGCCTCGGGCGTCTGCTGTCGTTCGGCCGCAACGGCTACGGAACAGAGGGCGGCGTCAGGACCGGTGACCTGGCGGCGGAGGAGGCGCGATGAACGAGTTCATGAAACCCGGCTTTGACGAGGGCCTGCCCCGGAACGGCGCGGCCGAAGAGCGCGACTTCGAGCTGGACACGTCGCTGGCGGTCGATGAGGACACTCTGAGCCTGGTGGCGCGGATGCACCAGCTTCTGTTGCAGGAGATGGACCTTGAAGCGGCGCAGAAGCTCGATTCGGCCGAGCAGCGCGCCGCCGTCGAGGCCACGCTGCGGGCGCTGATGCAGCAGCACGCGCCGAGCGTGTACGGCGAGCGGAAGGAGGAGGTCATTCGTCGCGTCCTCGACGAGGCGCTGGCTCTGGGGCCCATCCAGCCGCTGGTGAACGACGCCAGCATCTCGGAAGTCATGGTGAACGCGCCCGACGAGGTGTACTTCGAGCGCGACGGTGTCATTTATCTGTCGGCGGCGCGCTTCCGTGACGCCGAGCACATCATGCGGATTGTCGACCGCATCATCGCGCCGCTGGGCCGGCGCGTCGATGAATCGTCGCCCTATGTCGACGCGCGCCTGCCCGACGGCTCGCGTGTCAACATCGTCATACCGCCGCTCATCCCGCGCAGCCCGACCATCACCATCCGCAAGTTCCGCCCGGACAAGTACACGATGGCGGACCTCATTGGTAACGGGACGCTCACGCAGCAGCTCGCCGACTTCCTGCGGGCCTGCGTGCGCCTGCGCCTGAACATCGTGATCAGCGGCGGCACCGGCACGGGCAAGACGACGTTGCTCAACGCGCTTTCGGCCTTCATCCCCAGCTCCGAGCGCATCATCACCATCGAGGACCCCATCGAACTGAAGCTCCAGCAGCGCCACGTGCTCTCGATGGAGGCGCGGCCGGCGAACATCGAGGGCAAGAACGAGGTGACGCAGCGCGACCTCGTGCGCAACGCGCTCCGCATGCGCCCGGATCGCATCATTGTCGGCGAGGTCCGCGGCGCCGAGGCGTTCGACATGATGCAGGCCATGAACACGGGCCACGAGGGATCCCTGACGACAGTGCACGCCAACTCTCCGCGCGACGCC
>JBBITS010000069.1:0-2495 GCA_037440665.1 Chloroflexota bacterium | reverse complement strand
ATGGCCGGTCTGGAGCTGCCGGTCCGCGCCATCAGGGAGCAGATGGCGTCGGCGCTGCACGTGGTCATTCAGATCGCGCGCTTCAACGACGGGCGCCGCCGCATCATCTCCGTCAGCGAAATCACGGGCATGGAGGCCGACACGGTCACCATGCAGGAGATCTTCAAGTTCGAGCAGACGTCCATTGACGACGACGGGCGCGTGCACGGCGAGCTGGGGCCGACGGGCATTGTGCCGCAGTTCGCCGACGCCTTCCAGCGTCACGGCGTCACGTTCGACTGGGGCGTTCCCGCGGTTCTGCGAGGCGGACGATGGTAGAAGCGCTGGCTGCGGTTCTCGGCTTCCTGACCGTCGTCATGGGCGCGCTGGCGGTGCTGTCGTTCCGCGGCGGCGACCGCGAACTGAGCGAACGCATCCGCGCCCTGCGCGAGCGCGAGGAGCGGCTAGCCGAGGTCGAGGCGAGGCTGCGGCGCCCCGCGTCGCGTCTGCCCGTCCTCCGCGACTTGCTGAAGGGCGGCTGGGCCGACCAGACGTCGCTCAGCCTCCAGCGGGCGGACCTGAAGCTGCGGCCCGGCGAGTACCTGCTTATGCGGCTGCTCTTCGGGGGACTACTGCTGCTCATCCCGGTGGTGGCCACGGGCGGCGGGACGCTGGGGTTCGTCGTGGGTGTGCCCTTGGGCATCGCGGGCTTCGTGGCCCCGGCGCTGTGGGTGCTCCTCCGGAAGCGACGGCGGCTCGGCGCGCTGGAGCGCCAGCTTCCCGAACTTCTGTCCCTGCTCTCCAGCAGCCTGCGGTCGGGCTTCGGTATGCAGCAGGGCATGGACGCGGCCGCCCGCCAGATCGAGTCGCCCATGCGCGACGAGTTGCAGGGCTTCCTGCTGGACACCAACCTGGGCGCCGCTGCCGACGCTGCCCTGCGGAACATGGTGGAGCGCACCGGCAGCTACGACCTCGACATGGTGGTGACCGCGATCCTGATCCAGCGTCTGACCGGCGGCAACCTCGCCGAGATACTGGACAACGTCGGCGAGACCATGCGCGAGCGCGAACGCATCCGCGGCGAGATACGCTCGCTGACCGCTCAGCAGCGGCTCACCGGCACGATCCTGTCGGTCTACCCGGCCGTGCTGGCGGGGATCTTCTTCCTGATCAACCCGAAGTGGATGTCGGTGCTGTTCACCGACGGCGTGGGTCAGGTTCTGCTGGGCATCGGGCTGTTCTTGCAGTTCCTCGGCTTCATGACCATCCGCCGCATCCTGGACATACCGATATGAGGCCCGACATGACTTCCCAGACGAACGCCACGATGACCTCTCGCCGTGAAGGCCGGGTACCCCTTACCGATGAAGGCCGGGTGTCCCTTACCAATGAAGGCCACTCTTCAGGGTGGCGTGAGGCAAGGACGCTACCCAACCATGCCGGCCACCTTGAAAGGTGGCCTTCAGAGAATCGAAATGAAGGCCACCCTTCAGGGTGGCGCGAAAAGAGGCGAACGTCGTCCGCCACGCTGAAGCGTGGCCTTCAGGCAAACTTACATCCAACGGTGATGCCGCTATGATTCCTGTGCTGGCCGCCATCTTCTTCTTCGCCACCATCGTGACCTTCGCGTTCTGGGTCGTGCGCCGGCCTGCGGGTGAGGGCGAAATGCGCTTGCGCTCGCTGGCCGAGTTCCGCTACACGGGCATGGAGAACACCAGCTTCCGCGAGCGTGTGCTGCTGCCCAGCGCCCACGGCCTGGCCGAGGGCTTCATGAACATCCTGCCCCCGGCGTTCATCGCACGGACGTCGCGGCGTCTGGTCATGGCGGGGCGCCCGTTCTCGGTGGGAGCCTTCTTCACCATGGCGCTGGGGTTCGCTGGCGGCGCCGCCGTGCTCGTGTTCGCCCTGATCTGGGTGGCCAGCGACGGCGATCCCGCTCCAGCGCTCTGGCTCTTCGTTCCCATCGTCGCCGGTGTAGGCCTCTTGCTGCCGTTCATGTGGCTGACGCGTCAGGTGAACGCGCGCCAGAACGCCATCTGGAAGAGCCTGCCCGACAGCTTCGACCTCATCACCATCTGCGTGGAGGCCGGCCTCGGCCTCGACGCCTCCTTCCAGCGCGTGTCCGAGAAGGTGCGCGGACCCTTCGCCGACGAAGTGCGCGCCATGCTCCGCGAGACCGGCATGGGTAAGCCGCGCCGCGAAGCGCTGGTCGACATGGCGGAACGAACAGGAGTGCCTGAACTCCGTTCGTTTGTCAACGCCGTCGTTCAGGCCGAGCAGCTCGGCACCAGCCTGGCGAGCGTTCTGCGCGTCCAGGCGCAGCAGCTCCGCGTGCGTCGCCGCCAGAAGGCGGAGGAGCTGGCCCGCCGGGCGCCGGTGAAGATGGTCTTCCCGCTGGTGCTCTTTCTCATCCCGTCCCTTTTCATCGTCATCTTGGGGCCCGTGGTGGTGAACGTGCTCCGGGCGTTCGAGGAGTGACACCATGAACGGCGACCCCACTGCTACAGGGGAGCCGA
>JBBITS010000068.1:339-11376 GCA_037440665.1 Chloroflexota bacterium | reverse complement strand
TGGATCATGCCGACGATCTCGCGGCCCCGCACGACCGGAAGCTGGTTGACGTCCTTCTCCGACATCAGCATCAGGGCTTTGGCGACAGATTCGAAGGGCGAAATGACCGCAAGGCGCTCGACGGGCGTCATGGCGCGCCAGACGGAGGTCAGCGGCCACTCCTCGCGAGGGACGTTGCGGATGTCCGTAAGCGTGAGCATCCCTGCGAAGTCGCCGTTGACGATGACGACGAAGCAGCGCGCGTGCCGGCGCAGGATGACCGAATCGACCAGCTCCTGCAGGCTCATGTCGGGAGGAACGACGTTCAGCTCCCGCTGCATGGCGTCGCTGACGCTGACGCCCGAGAGGGTCGTCTCGATGACAAGCTGCTCGTAGCTGGCCGCCGAGGCGCTCCGTAGGAAGATGCCGATGAGGATGAACCACATGCCGCCGATGAACAGGCCGGCGAAGATCTGGACGACGCCGATGCCCATGATGACGTAGGCGACGATCTCACCGGCGCGGGCGGCGATGCGCGTCGCCGCCAGGCGGTTCTCGTTGCGCCACCACACGGCCGCCCGGAACACCCGGCCGCCGTCGAGGGGGAATCCCGGCAGCATGTTGAAGACGGCGATCACGGCGTTGATAACAGCGAGTTGGCCCG
Source organism: Chloroflexota bacterium (assembly GCA_037440665.1). Lineage (GTDB taxonomy): Bacteria > Chloroflexota > Dehalococcoidia > DSTF01 > JACRBR01 > DATLZC01. The sequence goes on along the minus strand of JBBITS010000068.1, from coordinate 10,733 downwards.
AGACGCCGCCCACGCCCGGCCAGGGATCTTTCAGAAACAGCCACCCCAGCCCGAACATGGCGGCGAACGCCAGGCTGGTCAGCGGGCCGACGATGGCGATCAGGAATTCGTCGCGGGCGTTGGTCGCCTCGCGCGAGAGGTGGGCGACGCCGCCGAAGACGAACAGGGTGATGCCGCGCACCGGCAGTCCAAGCCGTCGCGACATGAGGCTGTGCGATAGCTCGTGCGTCAGGATCGACGAGAAGAACACGATGGAGATGATCGCTCCCACGACCCAGCGCTGGCCGGCCGACCAGTCCTCGAAGAACTCCTTCAGGATGCCGTCGGCGAAGGACCAGGTGACGAGCAGGAAGATGAAGAGCCAGCTCCAGTGGATGGCGACGTCGATTCCGAGGATCTTGCCCAGGCGGATGGACCCCACGGGTGGCTCCTGCTAAGCCCTCGCGCTGCCTTCATTGTTGCACACGCGGGCCGGCGGGCGCCTGGCGTCTATCCCTTGATGACGGCCAGAGGACGCATGCGCGCGACGCGGCGGGCGATGCCCGCGTGTTCCAGCACCTCCACGACGTTGGCGACGTCCTTGTACGCCTCGCTCGCTTCCTCGGCAAGCGCACCTTTGTTGTGGCAGCGCACGGTTATGCCCATAGCGGCCAGGCGTTTGAAGATGTCGGCGCCCTTCAGGGCGCGCCTGGCGGCGTGACGGCTCTGCACCCGGCCCGCGCCGTGGCAGGTCGAGCCCCACGTCTCCTCCATAGCCTGCGGCAGGCCGATGGTGAGGAACGAGTACCGCCCCATGTCGCCGGGGATGAGCGCGGGCTGCCCTACGTCGCGGTAGCGCTCGGGAACGTCGGGATGCCCGGCCGGGAAGGCGCGCGTGGCGCCCTTGCGGTGTACGCAGAGGTCGACCGTCCTCCCCTCGAACCGGTGCTTCTCGATCTTCGCGATGTTGTGAGCGACGTCATATACCAGGTTCATGCCCAGGTCCTGCGCCGGGCGGCCGAACACCATCTCGAACGAGCGCCGCACCCAGTGCGTGATGAGCTGGCGGTTGGCCCAGGCGAAGTTGGCGGCCGAGGCCATCGCCGCAAGATACCGGCCTCCTTCGTCCGATCGGATGGGCGCGCAGGCGAGCTGTTTGTCGGGCAGATCGATGCCGTACTTGCGGGCGGCGGCTTCCATGACGTCGAGGTAGTCCTGACACACCTGATGACCGAAGCCGCGCGACCCGCAGTGGAAGAACACCAGCACCTGTCCCGGCTCGCCGAGGCCGAAGCGCGTCGCCGCCTGGCGGTCGTACACGGCGTCCAGCGCCTGCACTTCGAGGAAGTGGTTGCCAGCGCCGAGGGTGCCGAGCTGCGCGTGGCCGCGCTGGCGGGCGCGCGAACTGACCACGCCCGGCCGGGCGCCGGGCAAGCAGCCGTGGCTTTCCGTCGCTTCGAGGTCTTCGGGCCAGCCGTACCCGCGCTCGACCATCCACGGCGAGCCCTTGACCATCAGCGAGTCCAGCTCGGCGTCAGAGACGCGCAGCGGCCCCGTCCCGCCGAGGCCCGCGGGCACCTCGGAGAACAGGCGGTCGGCCAGTTCCTCGATGCGCGGCTGGACGTCGGCGACCGTCAGGTTCGTGGCGAGGAGGCGCGTGCCGCAGTTGATGTCGAAGCCGACGCCGCCGGGCGACACGACGCCGTCGTCGAGGCGCATGGCGGCTACGCCGCCGATGGGGAAGCCGTAGCCCCAGTGGATATCGGGCATTGCCAGCGAGCGCCAGACGATGCCGGGCAGCGTCGCGACGTTGGCCGCCTGTTCGATGGCCTGCTCCTCGCCGGCGATGTCCAGCAACGCTTCGTCGGCGTATATCCGGGCGGGGACGCGCATGCCCGGCTTGTAGTCAGCGGGCAGTTCCCACCGGTAGGCGTCGATGCGCTGGAGGACTTTGCGCCAGGGGTTGGCCATTGTCGTTGTGTCCCTACAAGTAGAACAGGACGCGGGCGCGGAAGCCGCTGTTCTCGGGCGCGACCTCGAGCATGTGCCGGGTGACGGCCTTGACGGCGCATCCCGGTTCGTGCCGCTCAGCATCCAGCGGCTCGCCGTAGGCCCGGCCGCGCAGGGAGCCGTCGTTTATCTCCACCTCGAACCGCCGGAACACGAGTCCTTCCGTATCGGTCAAGAACAGCAACTCGAGAAGCCAGTGCACCAGCAGGCTCTCGCGGTCGTCGCCGGTGGCCTCGATCTCGCGGACCTCCGTCTCGCGGACGCCATCGAGGCCGACCATGATGGCGTACATGCCCCGGGCGGCGTTCGCGAACGTCTCGGCCAGCGTCGCGCCGCGAGCGATCACCCCCGCGTCGGCGGTGTGTTCGAAGATCTCGAACGGCGGTCCGGCCACGGCGACTCCTCGCCCACGCGCGGATCATACACCCGCGGCCACGGTCGGCGGCGATTGCCGTTTGGCCCGCCAGGACGGGCGTGACGGCGATGCCGTCCGTCGCCGCCCGGTGGTACGGTAACGGTAGACCGGTCGCCGAAGGGAGGAGCGCCATGTCTCTCACTCTTGCCGACTTCCCCGCTCTGACCTTGAACCTGGAATCCCTGGACCGCATGCTGCGCCTGCATGCCCCTGACCATGGCATTCTGAGCGTGTATCTCGAGGTGGACCCTGCGCTGATGGAGCACGAAGGCCACGAGGCTGCCCTGCTCGACCTCTGGAAACCACTGCGGGCGGCGGTGAAGGTTACGCCCGCGGAGGCTCGCGTCGAGGAAGAGACAGCGCGCGTCAACGAGTACGTGCGAAGCTGGGACGAGCCGCCGGGACGTGCGGTAGCCATGTTCTCGTCGGCGCCCGCGGACGTCTTTTTGCCGGTCGCTCTCGAGGTTCCGGCGCGGGGCGTCGCTCGCTTCGGCGCGCGGCCGTATCTGCTGCCGCTGATCAGCGCGCTGGACGAGTACGAGCGCTACTGCGTGGCGCTGGTCGACAAGGAGCGCGCCCGCATATTCACCGTCTGGATGGGACGCATCGAGGAGCGTTTCGAGGTCATGGACGAAGTGCCGGGACGCTCGGCGGCGGGCGGCTGGTCGCAGGCGCGCTACGCCCGGCATCGCGAGTGGCATCTGTACGAGCACCTGCGCCACGTGGTGGATGAGCTGTGGGCGCTGGACCAGCGCACGCGCTTCCACCGCCTCATCATCGGCGGTCCGGACGAAGCCATCGCCGCCCTGAAGCCGATGCTCCCGCGCTCGCTGACCCGGAAGCTGGTTGGCGAGTTCGCGGGCGAGATGTTCGCGACGGACGGGGAAGTCGTCGCGCGCGTCGCGGACATCGAGGAGCAGATCGAGCGGGGGGCCGAGCTGGGGCTGGTGGACGAGCTGCTGACGCGCGCCGCCAAAGGCGAGCTGGCCGTCACCGGCTGGGACGACATCCTGACGGCTCTCACGGAGGGTCGGGCCCACCGCCTGGTGCTGGTCGACGGCGAGATGGCCTCGGGCTTCGAGTGCCCGGAGGGCCACGCCGTCGTGAAGGAGCGCATCGAGCGCTGTCCGTACTGCGACGCGCCGATGCACCCGGCGCCGGACCTGGCGGCGCGGGCGGCGCGTCTGGCGCTGGCGACGGGGGCGCACGTCGAACTGGTTCGGGGCGAGGCGGCCGAGCGCATGCGGCCGCACGCAGCGGGGGCGATACTGAGGTACCAGTAGCAAATGGCGCCTCGGGGCGGGGTCTTATTTCAGCGCGCGAAAACAAGGCGTGTGGTGAAGCGGCCTTATTTTAGAAATCGGCCGAAAACTAAAATAAGGCGATCGTCCGCTGGTTTCTTCGCACCCTCACCGGGTGGTAGAACGGGCGCAGCCTGAACGGAGGCCTAACCTGACCGCGCACCCACGCTCCCGCCGCTCCTGATGGACGCCGCCGACCTCCTGAAGGCCGTCGTTCTGGGCGCGGTCCAGGGGCTGACAGAGTTCCTGCCCGTCTCCTCCACGGGCCATCTCATCGTCGTCGAGCGCTGGCTCGGCGTCTCGCAGGAGACCTACGGGCTGGCATTCGACGCCGCGATCCACCTCGGTACGCTGGCGGCGCTGGTGGTCTACTTCCGGCGCGAACTGCTGGCGCTGGCCGGCCTCGACCGGGCGCCAACCGGCGGGCCGACGCTCGCCGCGTCGATGCCGCGCGGGCGTCTGCTGGCGCTGCTGATCGTGGGGACGATACCGGCCGCTGTTCTCGGCGTGGCCTTCGAGTCGCAGATCGAGGATCGTTTCCGCTCCGACGTCTTGGTCGCTGTCACGCTGGCCGCTTTCAGCGCCATCTTCGTTCTGGCCGAGCGTCTGGGGCGCCAGTCGCGCGCGGGCGAAAGCCTGGGCTTCGCCGACGCCATCACCGTCGGTCTGGCGCAGAGCGTGGCGCTCGCGCCGGGCGTGTCGCGGTCGGGCATCACCATATCGGCGGGCATGTTCCGGGGCCTGCGCCGCGACGAGGCGGGACGCTTCGCCTTCCTGCTGTCGATGCCGGTCATCGCTGGCGCGGGCGGCCTCCAGGCCCTGGAGGCGCTGGCCGACTGGATCAGGGGCGACCTGAGCGGCGACGACGTCGCGTTTTTCGCCGTGGGGCTCGTGTCGGCGGCGGTCGTGGGATACGTGGCCGTGGCGGCGCTGATGCGGTACCTGGGGAAGTACAGCCTGTATCCGTTCGTGGCGTATCGCGTCGCGTTCGCGGCGCTGGTGATAGTGGTGTGGGCGGCGGGATGAACGCCTACCCGAACCGGCCGGTGATGTAGTCCTCGGTGCGCTTGTCCTTCGGCGTCGTGAAGATCTCTTCGGTCCGGCCGAACTCGACCAGGCGGCCGACGCGCTCCTCGCCCGCCAGCAGGAACGCCGTGTAGTCCGACACGCGCGCCGCCTGCTGCATGTTGTGGGTGACGATGACGATGGTGTAGCGCGGGACGAGCTGGCGCATCAGGTCCTCGATCTTCAGCGTCGCCACCGGGTCGAGCGCCGAGCACGGCTCGTCCATCAGGATGATCTCGGGCTCGATGGCCAGCGCGCGGGCGATGCAGAGGCGTTGCTGCTGCCCTCCCGAGAGTTCCAGCGCGTTCTTCCCGAGCTGGTCCGACACCTCGTCCCACAGCGCCGCTTGCTGGAGCGAGCGCTCCACGAGGTCGCGAAGGTTGCCCCGGAAGCCGTTGACCCGCGGGCCGAAGGCCACGTTCTCGAAGATGCTCTTGGGGAAGGGGTTGGGCTTCTGGAACACCATGCCGACGCGGCGGCGGATCTCGACCGGATCGACCTCCTTCGCGTAGAGGTCGTAGCCCTCGTAGTAGATGCGGCCTTCCTGACGGAAGCTGGGGATGAGGTCGTTCATGCGGTTGAAGAGCCGGATGAGCGTGCTCTTTCCGCAGCCGGAGGGGCCGATGATGGCCGTGATCTTCCCGCGCGGGATGGACAGCGTGATCCGGTCGAGCGCCTGCTTCTGGCCGTACCAGACGCTCAGGTCCTCGGTGCGGAGGATGACGCTTTCGCCGAAGGCCTCGGCGGTGGCCGTGGCCTCGGCTGGCCGCGGGTCGCCGGAGAGCGTGTCTTCGAGCGCCGGGCGGGCGCCGGGGCCTGGCGGGCGGATGGACATGGTTCCCGTCATCCTCACCAGCGGCGCTGGAACCGGTTGCGCAGCAGGATGGCCGCGAGGTTCAGCCCCAGCGTCATGATCATCAGCACCACGATACCGGCGGCGGCGGCCTGGTGGAAACCTGCCTGCGGCCGCGACACCCAGTTGAACACCTGTATGGGGAGCACGGTGAACGGGCTGAACGGCCCGTCGGGGACGAACGGCACGAAGGTGAGCGCGCCGATGGTGATGAGCGGCGCCGTCTCCCCCATCGCCCGCGAGGTCGCGAGGATGTTGCCTGTCATTATGCCCGAGAGGGCGTAGGGCAACACCGCCTGGCGCACCGTCTGCCACTTGGTCGCGCCCAGGGCGTACGAGGCGTCGCGCATCGACGGCGGCACGGCGCGGATGGCCTCGCGCGAGGCGATGATGATGATGGGCAGAACCAGCAGCGCCATGGTCAGCCCGCCCGCCAGCACGCTCCGCCCCAGGTCCATCGCCCGCACGAATAGCTGCAGGCCCAGCAGGCCATAGATGATCGACGGCACGCCCGCGAGGTTGCTGATGTTCACCTCGAGGATGGCCGTGAACCAGTTCTTGCCCGCGTACTCCTCGAGGTAGACGGCCGCGCCGATGCCCAGCGGCAGCGCCACCATGATGGTGATGGCGATCATCCAGGCGCTGCCGTAGAGCGCGGCTTTGATGCCTGCGCGTTCGGGGAAGCGCGACGGATAGCTGTTGATGAAGTCCCAGCTCAGGCGCGGGACGCCATCGCGGGCGACGTCTACGAGCAGCGTCAGCAGCGCCGCCAGCGCCACACCCACGGCCAGCAGGCAGAGGAGCAGGAAGATCACGCCCTTGAGCTTGCGGACCCGCAGCCGCACGCCTGCCGTCATCTGCCGCGCCGTCATTCGTACACCTCACGGAAGCGCGAGACGATGTAGCGGCTCAGCAGGTTCATGGCCAGCGTTATCACGAACAGCGCCGCGCCGACCGCGAAGATGGTCTTGTAGGCCAGCGAGCCTGCGGGCGTGTCGCCCAGGCTCACCTGCACGATGAACGCTGTCATGGTCTCGATGGGGACGAATGGGCTCCACGTGAGCCGGGGGTTCTGACCGGCGGCGATGGCGACGATCATCGTCTCGCCGACGGCGCGCGAGATGGCGAGCACCAGGGCGGCGAGGATCCCCGAGAGCGCCGCCGGGGCGACGACGCGCGTCGCCACCTCGTACTTCGTCGAGCCGAGGGCGTAGGCGCCCTCGCGAAGCGAGCCGGGTACGGCGGCCATGGCGTCGTCGGTGAGCGACGACACCAGCGGCAGGATCATGATGCCCATGACCAGCGACGCGCTCAGGCCGTTGAAAACGGCGATGCCGCCGTAGATGTCCTGCAATATCGGCGTCACGAACAGCAGGGCGAAGTAGCCGTAGACCACCGTCGGCACGCCGGCCAGAACTTCCAGCGCCGGCTTGAGAACGCCGCGAAGGCCCGGCGAGGCGTACTCGCTGAGGTAGATGCCGGCGAGGAGGCCGAGAGGACCGGCGACGAACATCGCGCCGATGGACGTGAGGACCGTGCCGGCCAGCAGCGGCGCGATGCCGTAGTGGGCGTTGGTGTAGAGCGGCGTCCACTCCGTGTCGGTCAGGAAGCCGGCGATGGAGACGATCTCGAAGAAATGATAGGCCTCGAAGGCGAGGACGAACACGATACCGGCCGTCGTGACGATGGAGGCGGCCGCGCACGCCATCAAGACGAGGTGAATGGCCCCCTCGCGCAAGGCGCGGCCCCGGCCGCCACGGAAGGGGCGTGGGGCCGGGGCGCGGCCAGGAAGGGAGCGCTCGATTGCCGCCTGCGTCACGGAGCGAACAGTTCCTCCAGGGTGGCTCCTTCGGGCGCGTCGGGATACACGGAGCCGGGCGTGCGCGACTCCCAGCGCGCGCGCACGCCCTCGATGACGCCGCCGGGCAGGGTAACGTATCCGACTTCGGGGACAAGGGCCTTCAAGCCGTCGTCGCTCAGGTAGTAGTCGACGAACGCCTGCACCGCCGGCTCGTCGGCCGCGTCCTTCCGTACATAGATGAACAGAGGCCGCGAGAGGGGCGAGTACTCGCCGCTGTTCACGGTCTCGGCGCTCGGTTCCACGCAGCCTTCGCCGCCGTCGACGGCGACCACCTTCACGCGGCCGGAGTTCTCCTCGTAGTAGGCGAGACCGAAGTAACCGAGGCCGTTCTTCGACCCAGCGACGCCCTGGACCGTCACGTTGTCGTCCTCGGTGGCGGTGTAGTCGCCGCGGCTAGCGCCGGACTCGCCGACGATGGCCTCCGTGAAGTAGTCGAAGGTTCCCGAGTCGGTGCCCGCGCCGAAAAGGTCGATGGACTCGTCGGGGAAGCCGTCGCGCACCTGGCTCCAGTTCGTGATTTCGCCCTGCGCTTCGGGCGCCCAGATGGTCTTCAGCTCTTCGACCGTCAGGCATTCGGCCCAGTCGTTCTCAGGGTTGACGACAACCGCGAGGCCGTCGAAGGCGACGGGCAGTTCGATGTACTCGACGCCGTTGCTGGCGCAGGCTTCGATCTCCACCTGCTTGATGGGACGCGAGGCGTCGCTGATGTCGGTCTCGCCGTTGCAGAACTTCTCGAAGCCGCCGCCGGTGCCGGAGATGCCGACGGTGACCTTGACGTCGCTCTGCACGTTGCGGAACTCCTCGGCCACCGCCTCGGTGATGGGGAACACGGTGCTGGATCCGTCGATTGTGACGTCGCCGGAGATGGCGCCGCCGCCATTTCCTCCGTCGCCCCCGTCCTGTCCGTTGCTGGTGGCGCCTTCGTCGTCGCCGCCGCACGCGATGGTGACGAAAGCTACGGCGCAGGCCGCCGTCAGCGCCAGCAACATGCCCCGTTGGCGCCTCCCGGTGTCTTCGCTTTTCAGCAAGTCCCTTCTCCTTTCCTGCGTATCTTGCGGCCACAGTAACAGTGGCGGGTTAAAGCGAGGTTAAGGGCGGTTAAGCCGCCTTCAAGGCTGTGGCGAGAGGCGGCTCTTACTACCCTTGATCTCCCGGCAGCCGCCGCATAGACTCCCTTCTGTCACGTTATGAACCCCCGGCGCCCATGACCTGCTGGCGGCCGGAGCCAGCCGCCGGGTAGTCGAGGCCGTCCCCGTTCGCGCGGGGAGCGGCCCGGATGCCGGTCATGGAGACGCTGACAGACGCCGCCGTGTCCCTGGAGTTCCAGCGCATTCTCGACCGCGCGCTGTCGGGTGAGCGCCTCGGTGCGTCCGACGGCTACCGGCTCGTCCGCGCGCGGGGCGCGGAGGTCGCGGCGCTGATGGCGGCGGCAAGCGAGCTGCGCCATCGCGGCACAGGCGCGATCGTCACCTACTCGCGCAAGGTGTTCATCCCGCTGACCAACCTTTGCCGCCAGAAGTGCGGCTACTGCACGTTCGCCCGCGGGCCGCGCGACCCCGCCGCGCACACCATGACGCCGGAGGAAGTTCTGGCCGTCGCCCGCGCGGGGCAGCGCGCGGGATGCAAAGAGGCGCTGTTCTCGCTGGGCGAGGCGCCGGAGGAGGTCTACCCCCTCTACCGCGACGAGCTGCGCCGTCTCGGCTACGGAAGCACCATCGCCTACCTGCGCGCGATGGCCGACCTGGTCCACCGCGAAACCGGCCTCCTGCCGCACGTCAACCCCGGCGTCATGACCTACGAGGAAATCGCGAGCCTGCGCGACGTTAGCGTCTCGATGGGCATGATGCTGGAAACGGTGTCCGAGCGTCTGACGGCGAAGGGGCAGGCGCACTTCAACTGCCCCGGCAAGGTCCCGGCCGTGCGCCTGCGAACCCTGCGCGACGCCGGGCGTCTGGACGTCGCGTTCACCACGGGCATCCTCATCGGCATCGGCGAGACGCCAGAGGAGCGGGTCGATTCGCTGCTGGCGATCCGCGACGTTCACGAGGAGTACGGCCACGTGCAGGAGGTCATCGTCCAGAACTTCCGCGTCAAGGAAGACATCGTGATGCGCCACGAGAGCGAGCCCAGCGCGCTGGAGATGGCGCGGACGATCGCGACGGCGCGGCTCTTGCTCGGTCCGGAGATGAACATTCAGGCTCCGCCCAACCTCACGCCCGACGTCTATGGCATGTACCTGCTGGCCGGCATCAACGACTGGGGCGGCGTGTCGCCCGTAACGAAGGACCACATCAACCCGGAGGCTCCGTGGCCGAAGATCGACGAGCTGCGCGGCGTCACCGGCGAAGCCGGGTTCGAGCTGCGCGAGCGGCTGGCCATCTACCCTGAATACATGACCGACCGCTGGACGCCCGAACGCTTCCGCGACGCCGCTCGCGGCTGGACCGGCGACGACGGGCTCGTGCGATGGGAGGAGACGCGATGGTGAGGAAGAATGGGATGGGAGGCAGCAACGGAAGCGCCTCGCCTGGAGCGGGGCTCGCCCGGGCCGTCGAGGTGGCGCTGAGCGCGGCCGACGCCGGGATCGCGCGCATCGTCGACGGCGCGCTGGCGGGACGCGACGTCACCGCAGCAGAGGGCGCGGCCCTCTTCGAGGCTTCGGGCGCGAGCGTCCAGGCCATGATGCTGGCCGCCGACCACCTGCGCCGGGAGTCTGTGGGCGACACCGTCACCTACGTCGTCAACCGGAACATCAACTTCACCAACGTGTGCTACGTGGGGTGCCGCTTCTGCGCGTTCGCCCAGCGCGAGGTCGACCCCGAGTCGTACACGCTCACGCTGGAGGAGGTCGCCGAGCGCGTCCGGGAGGCCGTCGCCTACGGCGCCACCGAGGTGTGCATGCAGGGCGGC
>JBBITS010000068.1:0-299 GCA_037440665.1 Chloroflexota bacterium | reverse complement strand
GCGGTGAAGGGGGCGGCGCCGGAGATCCATGTCCACGCGTTCAGCCCGATGGAGATCATGAACGGGGCGACGCGGATGGGGGTCTCCTACCGCGAGTTCCTCGCCGGCTGCCGCGAGCACGGGCTCGGCACGATCCCCGGGACGGCCGCCGAGATCCTCGACGACGACGTCCGATGGCTGCTCACGAAGGGGAAGCTGCCGGCCGACACGTGGGAGGAGATCGTCCGCACGGCGCACGCGCTCGGGATCCGCTCCTCCTCGACGATCATGTTCGGCCACGTCGACGCGCCGCCGCACTG
>JBBITS010000067.1:0-11388 GCA_037440665.1 Chloroflexota bacterium | reverse complement strand
TCCTCGGCCGATTCGACCTCGACGCCGCCGAAGACGTGGGGATGGCGGCGCACTAGCTTCGTGCCGATGCGTTCCATCACGTCCTCGTACAGGAACTCACCGGCTTCCACGGCGATCTCGACGTGCAACAACACCTGCAGGAGCAGGTCGCCCAGTTCCTCCGAGAGGCCACTGGTGTCGCCCTCGTCCAGCTTCGCAAGAGCTTCGTACGTCTCTTCCAGCAGATAGCCCTTGAGCGACTCGTGTGTCTGCTGCCGGTCCCACGGGCAGTTCTTGCGAAGCTGACCGACGATCCAGCGCAGGCCGGTGAACGTGCGCATATCGTCCGCCGGGGGCACGGGCGGAACGCACAGCGCGTCCATGCGGCCGCTCCTGCCGGCTTTGGAGAGGGCCACTTCTTTGACTGACGCGACGCCGCGCTCGAACCGGACGGCGATGCACGAGACATCGGGCGGGTAGATGCGGCGAAGGGCGTCGGCCGCTTCGTGGGCGTCGGCCGCGCCGAGGCCGGTGACCAGGAGTTGGCGCTGGGGGTTGATCAAAGGCAGTGAGGCCTCGACGGCCGATGCATCGACGACCTGGAGGCCCCCCGCTGCGTCGGCGCCTGCCGCCAGCAAGGCGGCGTCCAGCAGGCTGAGGCCGGGGACTACCCGGACGGGGAGGTCGCGCTCGTGCGCCTCGCGGCAGAAGGCGAGGGCCGTGGCGTCGTCCACCAGCGGATGACCCAGGGTGGCGTAGACGACGCCGCGCTTCCGGCGGGCGAGCCGCACCAGCTCCTTCACGGCGCCGGGCCCGCCGTCGAGCGAGGTGTGCGGGGTGCCTTTGGGCAGGACGCGCGCGGGCGCTCCAGCCCCCAGCACGACTTCGGCAGCCTCGGAGAGGGCGTCTTCGGCCTCGCGGGTCAGCGAGGCAGGGTCGCCGGGCCCCAGCCCGACCAGGGTCGCGCCGCCCGGCTCGGGCTGGCTGGTCTGGGCCTTCATGGCGTGAATCAAACATGATCGGTCGGGCGAGGTCAACAGATGCTTCACCTTGACAGGCGGAAACTGCTCAAATAGGATAGCCATACGCCGTGGCGGGGCGGGTTAGACGGAGGATCCCGGTGGGACTGGTCCGCGGCCTTGCCACGTTGCTGTTCGTTCTTGCCCTCCCTGTGGCCCTGGTGACCACAAACGTCCGGTTGACCGTGAACGCACCGGCTCTCTACGAATATGCGTTCGACAGGTACGACGCCGAGGCCGCTACGGGCATCGAGCGCGGCCAGCTCGACCGGGCCAGCGCCGACCTCCGCGCCTACTTCAACGACGGCCGCGCCACCATAAGCACCCTGGTCATGGTCGACGGCCAGGAGGAGCCTCTGTACACGCCTCAGGAGGTCGCCCACCTGGCCGACGTCAAGGACCTGTTCCGGCTGACGTTCCGGGTGCAGGAGCTGGCGGTCGTGTACGCGCTGGCCTACGTCGTCGGCGTGTTCGTCTGGGCGCGAGAGGCGACGCTGCGATCGCTCGCCACCAACGTCATCACGTCGCTGCTGGTGGGTGCGGGGGCCGTGGCGGGCATCGGCCTCTTCGCGTTCACGGGCTTCGAAAGTAGCTGGCAGCAGTTCCACGAGATCGTCTTTCCAAACGACTTCTGGCTGCTTAACCCGGCCAGCGACCATCTGATCCAGATGTTCCCGGAGGAGTTCTGGTTCGACGTCACTCTGCTGGTTGGGCTGATGACGCTGGCCGAGTCGGCGATCCTCGGTCTGGCGGCCGGGGCGTACCTCTTTTTCACGCGGGGGCAAGAGGACGGGCGCGCCGCGCCGAGCGCGCTTCCTCAGGGGCTGAGCATCAGCGTGTGAGCGTATGCCGGCCTACCCGCACTTGGTGTAGGCGCACGCCGGGCAGATAAGACAGCCCTCCTGATACACCAGAAGTCCCCCGCAATCGGGGCAGGCGAGGCCCGTCGGCACGGCGTTGGCCAGGTCGACGGGCGCTGCTTCTCGCGTGGCCGACCTGCTTCGCTTGCTACCGGAGGCCCGCTTCTTGCGCGCGGGCGCTGGCGTCTGCGCAGACGTCGCGACGCTTCCCGCGGGCGTACGCTCCCGCGCCTCCGCCAGGAAGCGGCGTTCCAGCCACCGGAAGACGTAATCGACGATGGAACTCGCCGTCGGCACGGCGGGGTTGGAGGTCAGCCCCGCGGGCTCGAAGTGGACGCCGCGGAACTTCCGCACCAGGTCCTCGAGTGGGACGCCGTACTGGAGCGCGACCGAAGTCAATACAGCGACGCTGTCCATCAGCCCCCGGATCGTCGAGCCTTCCTTGGAGATGGTGATGAACACCTCACCCGGCGAGCCGTCGTCGTACAGGCCGACGGTGACGTAGCCTTCCTGTTCGCCGACGCGGAACTTGTGGGTGATCGACCGCCGTTCGTCGGGCAGGTGACGGCGGTAGGGCGCGCCCGGAGGCCGCGGAGCCAGCGACTCGACCGGCGGCGGCGCGGCCCCTATGCCCAGCGCGCGCTCGGCCTCGACTGCTTCGGCCTGCTCCGGTCCTCTGGCGGTCGCGTGCGTCAGCACCTGTAGCGGCCGCGACTCGTCGCGGTAGATGGTGATGCCCTTGCAGCCGTCGCGATACGCCAGCAGATACGCCCGCTCGACGTCTTCGACCGTGGCCTTGCGCGGGAGGTTGATGGTCTTGGACACGGCGTTGTCGGTGTGACGCTGGAAGGCCGCCTGCATGCGGACGTGCCACGTGGCGTCGACGTCGTGCGAGGTGACGAACACGCGCTTGACGTCGTCGGGGACGTCGGTGCGCTCGGACAGGCGGCCACCGCCCGCGAGGTGCGCGACCAGATCGTCGGAGTAGAACCCGCGCTCTTTCGCGACCCGCTCGAACTCGGGGTTGACGGTCGCCAGCCGCGTGACGCGCTCCGGGTGCTCGCGGTCCAGGTGATGCTGCCGGAAGAAGGCCAGCGCGAACAGCGGCTCGATGCCGCCGGAGCAGTCGGCGATGATGCTGAGCGTGCCCGTAGGCGCGATGGTTGTCCGGGTGCTGTTGCGGTAGCGGCGTCCCGCCCACTCGGGCCGGCGGTTCGGCGAATCCGGATCGAAGGCCGAGCCCGTCCAGGCGGGGAAGACGCCGCGCTCGCGGGCCAGATCCTCGCTGGCGTCGTTGGCTTTCTCTTCGATGAACGCCATGACGCGCCCCGCCAGAGCGACCGCCTCGTCGGAGCCGTAGGGGATGCCGAGCCGGAGCAGCAGATCTGCCCAGCCCATGACGCCGAGGCCGACTTTCCGCGTCTTCTTCGTCATCTCCTCGATGCTCGGTATGGGGTAGACGTTCTGGTCGATGATGTCGTCGAGGAAGCGCACGCAGAGAGGAATGACCTCGCCGAGTCTCGCCCAGTCGATGTCGGTGGGCGCGCTGCCGTCCTTGCTGCGGCCGCGACGGGCCGGGCGCTGGGTGACGAACTTCGCGAGGTTGATGGAGCCAAGGTTACATGACTCGTATGGGAGCAACGGCTGTTCACCGCAGGGGTTGGTCGCCTCGATTTTCCCGAGTTGCGGTGTGGGGTTGTCGCGATTAATGCGGTCGAGGAAGACCAGCCCGGGGTCGCCGTTCTTCCACGCGTTCTCGGCTATGCGCCGGAAGATCTCCCGGGCGCGGCGCTTGCCTGTCACTTCGCCGGTGCGCGGGTTGACCAGATCGTACTCCGCATCTTGATCCACCGCGTCCATGAAGCGATCGGCGACGGCGACGCTGATGTTGAAGTTCTGCAGCGTGACCATGTCCGACTTCGCGGCCACGAACTCGTCGATGTCCGGGTGGTCGACGCTGAGGATGGCCATGTTGGCTCCGCGGCGCGTGCCGCCCTGTTTGATGGCCTCGGTCGCCGCGTCGAACACCTTCATGAAAGACACTGGCCCGCTGGCGATGCCGCCCGTCGCCTGCACGAGGTCGCCTGCCGGGCGCAGACGGCTGAACGAGAAGCCCGTGCCGCCGCCGCTCTTATGGATCAGCGCCGTGTCTTTGATCGCCTCGAAGATGCTCTCCATGTCGTCGTCCACCGGCAGGACGAAGCATGCGGAGAGCTGCTGTAGAGGGCGGCCCGCGTTGCCCAGCGTCGGCGAGTTCGGGAGGAACCGGAGCGAGGCCATGAGGCCGTAGAAGCGCTCTTCCCACGCGCGCGCGGCTTGGTCGGCGCGGCGCCCCGCCGGCAGGTAGCGCTTCTCGGCGAGGGCGACGTTGTGAGCGACGCGGCGGAAGAGTTGCTCCGGCGTCTCGACGACGTTGCCCGCCTCGTCGCGGCTCAGGTAACGCCGCTCCAGGACGACCCGCGCGTTAGGCGACAACTCGATGGTGGCGGGCGAGCTGTTGCGGCCGTTCTTGCGCGTCCGCGCCCCCGGGGGCTTCGCTGCTCGGACCGTCTTACTATCCTTTCTTCCGCCCGCAGGCGGAACGCGCGAGGTCCGGGGCTGCGCTGGCGGCCCGTCCCCGTCGCGAGTCTTTGCGGTAGAGGATGCGACGCCGGTAGGGACCACGCCTTTGCGTCCGGCCCCGGAGATGGGCAGCCACGGGACGCGGCTAGAGCCCTTGTCCATGGTAGAACGAGTGTACTACGGCAAGCGCGCCGCGTGAAGGGCGGTCAGTAGGATTCCGGATGGGCTATACGCCGGGGAGAGATTCCCGCCCGCCGAGGCGGCTACCACCTTTCCCCCTGGGGGAGTTGAGCGTCCGTGCTCCGGTGGCGCGCCGTTGCTCCTCGGCGGGCGGCGGGGCCGGTTGGCCGCACTGGCCTTGTTGTTCTTAGCGGGCTACGGGCTCCTTCCCGGCCCGAAGTCGCTTGTACGGCGGCGCTACTTCGTCTTGCGCGCTGCCGTCCTTCTGCGCGCCGGCCGCTTTGCGGCGGCGGTCGTCTTGCGCGCCGTCGTCCGCTTTGCGGCTGCGGCCTTGCGGACGGCGGGTTTCCTCGCCGTCGTCTTCCTGGCCGGCTTCTTCGCGGCGGCCGTCTTCCTTCTTGCGGCGGGTTTCCTCGCCGCTGGCTTCTTGGCGGCAGTCTTCTTCGCTGCCGCCTTCCTGGTAGTGGGCATGAATCCCCCTTTCCTGCTTATCGCTTCCTGCGATCTCTAATCCGCCACGCGGCGGATGGGCCCCCACTGTTTGATCATGAGCACCCACTTGTGCTTCCGCAGTTCTCGCAACGGTAGCAGGTGCCTGAGCGAATCATAATCCATCCACAGTTTACGCACGCCGGCGCGTCGGCGTAAATCGCGCCGTTGCCTTTCACTTCGTGATCATTGTAGATGTTCGCCGCGTTGTCAACACCGATCGCGCCTCCGGTCATCGGCAGTGGGTACTGTCCCGCCGCAAGTTGCGCTTTCACTTCCGGCGTCATTACGCCAATAGCATACGCGTCCCCTGGTGACAAGAACTGCGACGCCATCCACCTGAAGACGTAATCGACGACGGACTGCGCGACAGGGATGCTCGCGTTTTCTGTGCGGCCCGACGGCTCGAACCGCATGTGCGAGAACTTCTGGATCAGATCGACCAGCGGCACGCCGTACTGCAACGTCAGTGAGATCGACGTCGCGAACGCGTCCATCATGCCGCTGATCGTAGATCCTTCCTTCGCCATTGTCACGAAAATCTCGCCGGGAGTTCCGTCCTCGTAATGTATCCTTCGTGGCCCTCGATGCTGAACTTGTGGGTCCGCGAGTGGCGCGTGTCGGGCAGACGCCGCCGCACCGGCAGGGCGTCGGCGACCTTCTTCTTCTCCTCCTCCTTTCCCGCCGAGAGCGGCTGCGCCTTCTTCGAGCCGTCGCGGTAGATGGCTATGGCCTTCAGCCCGTGCCGCCAGGCCTGCACGTAGGCGTCGGCGACGTCGTCGACCGTG
Source organism: Chloroflexota bacterium (assembly GCA_037440665.1). Classification (GTDB taxonomy): domain Bacteria; phylum Chloroflexota; class Dehalococcoidia; order DSTF01; family JACRBR01; genus DATLZC01. The sequence goes on along the minus strand of JBBITS010000067.1, from coordinate 5,511 downwards.
GCATCCTCGGGCAGATTGACCGTCTTGGAGATGGCCCCCGAGATGAACGGCTGGACGGCGCCCATCATCTTTATGTGGCCGAGGTGGTGGATGCTGCGGACGCCCCCGGCGGCGCGGAAGGCGCAGTCGAACACCGGCAGGTGCTCCGGCCGGAGGAAGGGCGCTCCCTCGATGGTGCCCCGCTCGTCGATGGAACGGACGATGTCCTCGGTCTGCTCGGGCGTGTAACCCAGGCGTCGCAGCGCGAGAGGCACGGTGTTGTTCACGATCTTCATCATGCCGCCGCCGACGAGCTTCTTGTACTTCACCAGCGCGATGTCGGGCTCCACGCCCGTGGTGTCGCAGTCCATCATGAAGGCGATGGTGCCCGTCGGCGCCAGCACCGTGGCCTGCGCGTTGCGGAATCCAAAGCGCTCGCCGAGGTCGAGGGCCGTCGCCCACGCTTCGTTGGCCGCGTCGAGGACGTCGCGCGGCGCCAGCTTGGAGTCGATGGCCAGCGAAGCGTCGCGGTGCTTCGCGATCACCCGGAGCATCGCCGCACGGTTGGGCGCGTAGCCCTCGAACGGCCCGATGCCTGGCCGCGCCGCGATGGCGGCCGACGTCGCGTAGGCGTGGCCCGTCATCAGCGACGTGATGGCCGCCGCGTACGCGCGCCCGGCGTCGGAGTCGTACGGCAGGCCGAGCGACATGAGCAGCGCGCCCAGGTTGGCGTAGCCCAGTCCGAGCTGCCGGTATTTCCGCGCGTTCTCGCCGATCTTCTCCGTCGGGTAGCTGCTGTTGCCGACGATAATCTCCTGCGCCCAGATCGTTATGGTCACCGCGCGGCGGAAGTCTTCGACCAGGAAGTTGCCCTCGGCGTCGACGAACTTCATGAGGTTCAGCGACGCCAGGTTGCAGGCGCTGTCGTCCAGGTGCATGTACTCGGAGCAGGGGTTGGAGGCGTTGATGCGCCCGGACTCGGGACACGTGTGCCATTCATTGATGGTGGTGTCGTACTGCATGCCGGGGTCGCCGCACTCCCACGCCGCGGCGGCGATGCGCTGGAGCAGGTCCCTGGCCTTGAGGGTTTGCATGGCCGCGCCGGTCGTCACCGCGCGCAGCGTCCAGTCGCCGTCCGACGTTGCGGCCCGCATGAAGTCGTCGGTCACGCGGACGGAGTTGTTGGCGTTCTGGAACTGGATGGAGGCCCAGGCCTCGCCGTTGAGGGAGAGGTCGTAGCCGGCCTCGCCCAGGGCGTAGGCCTTGCGCTCCTCCTTGACCTTGCAGTCGACGAAATCCTCGATATCCGGGTGGTCGGCGTTGAGGATGACCATTTTGGCGGCGCGCCGTGTCTTACCACCCGACTTGATGGAGCCGGCGATGGCGTCGGCCCCGCGCATGAAGGACACGGGGCCTGAGGCCTGACCGCCCGCGGACAGGTGCTCCTTTGAGGACCGGATGCGCGACAGGTTGACGCCGGAGCCCGAGCCGCCCTTGAAGATCATCCCCTCGGTGCGGCACCAGTCGAGGATGGATTCCATCGTGTCCTCGACGGACAGGATGAAGCACGCCGAGCACTGCGGCCTCTGCTCCACGCCGACGTTGAACCAGACGGGGCTGTTGAAGGCCATCTTCTGATGCAACAGCAGGTGCGTCAGTTCGGCGGCGAATGCCTCGGCTTCCTCGCCGGTGGCGAAGTACCCGTCCTTCTTTCCCCACGACGCGATGGTCCCGGCGACCCGCCCGATGAGCTGGCGGACGCTGCATTCGCGCTGCGGCGTGCCCAGCGGGCCCCGGAAGTACTTGGAGACGACGACGTTGGTTGCCGTCTGGCTCCAGGCCTTCGGGAACTCGACATCGCGCTGTTCGAAGACGGCGGTGCCGGTCTCGTCGGCGATGGTGGCGGCGCGCAGCTCCCACTCGGCCTCGTCGAACGGGTCGGCTTCGGCATCGGCATCCGTCACGGCCAGGCAGCGCTCGATCTTCCCCGCCAGCGTGGATGCGGACGTGCCGGTGGCGTGCGTCGGCCGGTCGGCTTGCAGGACCATTGCTCCCTCCTTGTGTGGCGGCTCCGGCCGGCGATGATGCGCCGGTAAAGCGTCGGGCCGCCCTGTTGCGTCAAACGTGGACGGGTTGCCCTGTCGGGCCGGGCGGCTGGCTCCCCATAAACGAGCGCCCCGAAAGTCCGGGGCGCCTGCCAGCCGTCCTTCCGGGGAAGGACGGCTCAGGGGCCAGGTACGCCGGCGAACTCGCGCAGGGCGGCCTCCCGCATCTTCTCCTCAGCCCGTTGCAGTAGATACCGGACGTGGTCGAGGCGCAGTCTTTGCTGCGGGTTAGGGAACGCCGCGCGCCACGCGTCGAACTCTTGACGCTCCTGCGCCCTGAGTTCGAGGTAGCGGTGCCTCCAGAACGACCAGCGGCCGGTCATCTTTCCTCCTGCGATCGTGGCCCGCGGAGTGCGAGCCACGCGGCTACGGCACCGTCAGCAGGTACCAGCGGAATAGCCGCCGCCCTGCGCGCCGGAACCGGTCGCCCAGTTCGTGCAACTGCCGTTCAAACCCCACTCGCATCGTGCCGCTTCTCCTCTGGCAGAGCCCGGCCGCGCGCCTACGCCGTGGCCGGAACGAGTTCCTTCGTGAACGCCTCCCAGCGGCGCGCCAGGTCGTCGCCCAACGCCGCCGGTGGGCCAGACAGCCTCCCGCGGGCTTCGCCCGCGCGCAGCGAGGCGATCAGCCGCCGCAGCCCGTCCTGATCGAGCCCCCACTGGCGGTAGTCGGCCAGAAGCTGGATCCGATCGTCCATCTCAGCGCGGCGCTGGCCGTCGGAACGAGCCTGCTCGCTCCGGTAGGCTTCCAGCACAACCTCTATGAAGCGCTCGGCCTGCGTCACGCGCCGCCTCCGGCGATAGGCGCGGGCACCGGCTCGCTCTCTAGGACACGCAGCCGGTAGATGAGCTGCTTCGGGTGCGACCCCGTGGCCACGCGGAAGCTCATGTGACGGTCGGAGAGGCGCAGGGTACGGCCGTCGTCCATCTCCAGGGTCAGCTCGCCCCGCTGACGGGAGAGGATGTGGTGCTCGTGGTCCGGCCACATGGTGGCCTCCATGCGGGCGGCGTTGAGTTCCAGCAGCCCGTCGGCGATCAGTTCGCCCTCGCTGTTGATGAGCCTTCCGTGCAGTTGCAAGTCCGTTCCCCCTGATACCTCTCCTATGGTTCGCTGGCCGTCCGCGCTTCGCTGGCACCGCGTCGTGACGTCGTCAAGGGCGCGGGACGGTGTTCCGTCCTGGGCGGTCGGCCCCTGCGCCTTCGCGTCGGCAGCGGACGCAGCCCGCCCACGGCCGATGGGTCGAACAGAGGAAGTTGGTCCACGCCCGGAACCGAGCGCCGCGGCTGCGCCAGCATGTCGAGTTCGCTGCGCAGCTCGTCGAGGTCGGCGAAGCGCCGGTATACGCTGGCGAAGCGGATGTAGGCGATGGGGTCGAGGTCGCGCAGGCGGTCCATGACCAGAGCGCCGATCTCCGCGCTGGGGACTTCGGCGACGCCCATGGCCGTGAGGGTGGCCTCGATGTCGGCGGCCATGGCCTCGATGGCGCCGATGGGCAGGGGGCGTTTCTCGCAGGCCTTGCGAAGGCCGCTCAAGAGCTTTTCGCGCGAAAAGGGCTCGCGGCGCCCGTCGCGCTTGATGACGAACAGCGTGCCGAGCGCCAGGCGCTCGAAGGTGCTGAACCGCTGGCCGCATTCCAGGCACTCGCGGCGCCGCCGGATGCCGTCTTCGGCCTCGCGGGAATCGGTGACCCTCGACTCGGGGTGCGCGCAGTAGGGACAGCGCACGTCTGATGGCCTTTCCTGGCGCCGCTCGGCCCGCTCCGGCGAAGCAGGTGGCGGCGCATCGCGAAAGGTAGCACAACATATGGAGGCCGTCAACCCGGTTTCCCCTATATCTTGTAGGGATTTCTCGACGTAACGAGCATGACTCGGTAGTAGGATTCCTAGGTACTGAGCGCCCCGGAGAGTCGCCGGATCGTCACTGGACGATGACCCCGCGCCTTCAGAATGCTCGCGCTGGTCCGACACTCATGACAGAAGAACGACGCGGACTTCGATAAGGGCAAACCCGTCGAAAGCCGGGGGCGCAAAGCCATGGGCCTACAGCCCGAACAAGGCGGGCCACGGCCGCCAGGCTGCCGGGTCCAGCCTTGTCGGGGTCACCAGCCCACCGATGCCGCTGGGGCCCGGTGGGTTTGTTGTATCTGCCCGCATGCGGAGCGGGCCCACAGGAAGCGAGACGCGGTGCGGAGCCACAGGAAGAAGCGAGGGCGCCCTGGCGAACGGGGGCAGAGCCTGGTCGAGACGGCCATCCTCCTGCCTGCCCTGCTGATCATCATCATCGGCATCGTCGAGGTCGCCGACGCACTCAACGCCTACGTAACGTTGGTGGACTCGGCGCGCGATGGCGCCCGGCTCGGGTCAAAGGGGCTCGCCTCCGACGACGACATCGAGAACCTGATCATCACGGAGACGGGGCGCCTCCGCGACCCGGTCGCAGGGGCGGACATCGACGTCGATCACATCCTGGTCGACGGCGTCGACGCCATCTCGGTCGAGGTGTGCGACCAGCGCTCCCTCATCCTCCGCATCCCGTGGGTTCTGCCCGAGGATTTCCGCATGTGCAGTAGAACAGTGATGCGGGTGTTCCCGCCATTGCCGTGATCAACGGCGGGGAGGCGACGTCATGAGACGAACTCGATGCGCAGAACGCGGCCAGGCATTGCCCCTGATGGCGCTCCTCATGCTTGTCGTGATCGCCCTGCTGGGACTTGCCATCGACATGGGGCGTGTATACATCGCGCGGGCAGAGCTGAGCAGGGCTCTGGACGCGGCGGCGCTGGCGGGCGTGCTGGACCTCCCAGACGTTGACCAGGCGCAGGCCAGAGCCACCGTTTACATGCAGGAGAACCTGCCCGAGGCGGACATCGACTTCCCTGTCACTGGGGAAGCCTTCCAGTTCCGCGTGGTGGGATCGCGGACCATCGATCTCTACTTCATGAAGCTGTTCGGCTTCGACGATCTCGAAGTCGACGCGCAAGCGGCGGCGGGCTTCGGCCTCGTACCCGTCGACACGGCGCTGCTGCTGGACGCGACGGGGAGCATGGGTGCGTCGCCCTGCGACGGGTCGCAGAGCAATCCGGGCTGCCCCATCAAAGAGGCGAGGGATGCCGCGAACGACTTCGTCGACATCCTGCTCGGCGGGACCAACGACCTGACCCAGGTCGGCTACGCCCCCTACCGGGGTTGCTACAACCCGCCCCGGCTGTATGCCGACTGCGTCCCCGCCGCCCGCGTCATCGACCTCACCGACGACGACGCCGCGCTTCACGCGGGTATCAACGCAACCAACGCCCAAGGCGGCACGGGCACCAACAACTGTCTGGCCCTGCTCAAGGCCAGGGAGATGTTTGAGGGTCCCAGCGCGCAAACGGGCGACAACGTGCTGAAGGTTGTGGTTATCCTCACCGACGGCGACAACACGTACA
>JBBITS010000066.1:4002-11449 GCA_037440665.1 Chloroflexota bacterium | reverse complement strand
GCGGAAGTCGGGCGCGCAGCCACGCGACGCGCTGCTGCTGACCAAGCCGCTGGGCACGGGCCTCGCGCTGACCGCCGCGCAGCGCGGCGAGGCCGAACCGGCCAACGTGCAGGCCGCCATCGAGAGCATGCTGCGGCTCAACCGCCATGCGTCGCACCTGGCGGCGCAGGCAGGCGTCCACGCCATGACCGATGTCACCGGCTTCGGCCTTCTGGGCCACGCGGCCGAGATCGCCCGCGCCAGCTCCACGCGCCTGGTCATTGACGCGGCCGCCGTGCCAGAGCTGCCCGGCGCGCTTTCGTGCGCCCAGGCAGGTGTGACTACCGGCGGCACACACCGCAACCGCGAGGGTCTCGCCGGGCGCGTCAGCATCGACGCTGAGGTTCCTCCCGAAGTCGAAGAGCTGCTGTACGACCCCCAGACGTCGGGCGGCCTATTGATGGCGCTGCCCGAGGCGGCGGCGCGGGCGGTCGCCGAGCGCCTGCGGGCCGACAGACTCGGCGGTTGGGTCATCGGCCGCGTCGAGGAAGGCAGCGGCGTCGTGGCCCGGGCTTCTGCAGCCTCCAAGGGCGACTCGCCTCCGGCGAGAGTCGAGCCTTCGACTAGCTGAGGTTCGCCTGAGCTTGCGATCGGGTACGATCGACATCGTTGAAACCACTCTACGCAGGCGCCCTGCTCGTCCTGTCTATCGTCTGGGGCTCCGCATTCCTGTTCAACGCCGTGACGGTGGAGGAGGTGCCGCCGCTGACAGCGGTGGCCGGGCGCTTCATCATGTCGGCTACCCTGCTTGCGGTGTTCGCGGCGCTCGCGCGATCGGGCCTGCCGCGCGAGCGGGGTATCTGGCGGGCGTTGCTGGTCCTCGCGGTGATCAACAACCTTCTGCCGTTCACGCTCATCACGTGGGCGCAGCAACACGTGGAGGTCAGCGTCGCCGCCATCCTGAACGGCTCGATGCCCCTGTTCACAGCGGTCATCGCCTCCGCCGCCACGGACGAGCGGCTGGACTTCGAGCGGGCGGCGGGCATTGCGGTCGGCTTTGCCGGCGTCGTCGCCCTCGTGGGCCCTAGCCTCAGCGACCTGACCGAGTCCAGCACGCTGGGCCAGCTCGCGGTCGTCGCCGCCTCGGTGGGATACGGGGCTTCCACGGTCTACGCACGCCACAACCTGTACGGCAACCCGGTCGGCCTTGCCGCCGGTCAGATGCTCCTCTCGGCGGCCATCATGGCTCCGATCGCGCTGGCCGTGGACCGGCCCTTCGATCTCTCGCCCTCGGGGGGCGCGATGGGCTCGTGGCTCGCGCTCGGCCTCATGGGGTCGGGGCTGGCGTACGCCGTGTTCTACTGGTTGATTCAGCGGATCACCGCCACACAGGCGTCGATGGTGGCCTACGTCATCCCTCTCGTCGCCACGTTCCTCGGCTGGGCCGTGCGCGACGAGCGTCTGGGTCCTAACGCGCTGCTGGGGCTAGCGCTGGTGCTGGTCGGCGTAGCAGCGGCCAACGGCGGGCTATCGGCCCTCATCCGGCGTCTGCTCCGCGAGCCGGTCCGGGCCGAGACGTAGGAAGCGCCCTTGACACGTGGTAGCCCTGTGCCTTAGTCTAGTCGTGCCTAGTCTAGTCATGCCTAGTCTAGTTAGGACTAGACTAACGGAACTCATATGTTCTTTCAGGACAGGGAGCGCGAGACCGAGGACCTAGAACGCCTGTGGCAGTCTGGCAGGCCGGAACTCGTCGTCCTCTACGGGCGCCGCCGTGTCGGCAAGACGGAACTGCTCCGCCACTTCGTAGCCGGCAAACCACACTTGTACCTCGTTGGTGACCTAAGGTCTGAACGCGACCAGTTGGCGGACGTCACCGATCGGCTCCACGCCTACAGGGGCGATCCCTTTCTCGCGGGCCAACCCTTGGCCTCCTGGAATACGGCCTTGCGGTACATCTTGTCGCTCGCCAAAGAGCAGCGGCTGGCCGTCATCCTCGACGAGTTTCAGTACTTCTGCCAGGCAAGCCCCTCGCTCCCGTCGGTGCTTCAGTCCGCCTGGGATGAGATGGCGCAGAACTCGAGGATCTTTCTCGTCCTCTGTGGTTCATACGTCTCCTTCATGGAGCATGAAGTGCTTGCTCATAAGAGCCCTCTGTACGGACGGAGGACCGGACAGATCCACCTTCGCGCGATGGACTACGCTGACGCGGCCTTGTTCCTGCCAGACCTAGAACCCCCAGAGCGGATCATCGCCTACGCCATTGTCGGCGGCATGCCTGGCTATCTGATCAGACTCGATCCGCAGACTGGCCTCATCGACAACCTCCGGCAACAGTTCTTCAATCCGGCGGCCTTCTTGTTCAGCGAGGCCCGCTTCCTGCTCATGGAGGAACTTCGCGAGCCCAGGAACTACTTCTCCGTTCTCCGGGCAATAGCCCTGGGCAAGACCCGACTGAACGAAATCGCGCAGGAAGCCGGTCTGCCAACCCGGGCTGTGAGCTGGTATCTCGACGTCCTGCAGGGCATGGAACTGGTCGACCGCCTGCTGCCCGTTACCGTCCGCCGGCCGGAGCGAAGCCGGCAGGGGATCTACCGGATCACCGATAACTACCTCGCTTTCTGGTTTCGCTTCGTCATGCCCAATCACTCCTACGTCGATGAAGGCAGGGGGGACTGGGCGCTGACAGAACGCGTTCTGCCTGCTCTTCCGGACTACGTCGGTCCCCGGTTCGAGGAGGTGTGCCGACAGTTCCTCAGCAAGTACCGAGGTTCCGGTATCGTGCCAGTGGAGTTCGATACAGTCGGCGGCTGGTGGTCCTCAACGGACGAGATCGACGTCGTCGCGATTCGTGAAGAAGGCGTCGTACTCGTTGGCGAGTGCAAGTGGACGAATGAGTGGATGAAACTCGGCGATCTCAATCGTCTGCGGCAACGGGCGGCTGGACTTTCCCTAGCGGATGACGTTCGCTACGCCTTGTTCTCACGATCGGGGTTCGACCCGAATCTCACGGCTGCCGCTAAGGCCGATGGCACGATGCTGTACACCCCCAAAGACATGTATCCGCAAGATGCCATGGCCCGGCCCGGCTGATGGCGGCGCCCTTCTCCCTCAGTCCCTCGGCAAGCCCAGCCCGCGCTGGGCGATGATGTTGCGCTGCACTTCCGACGTCCCGGCCGCAATGGTGTAGGACACCGCTGCCAGGTAGTAGCTCTCGACGGCGCCGTACAGCGGCGCCCACTTCGAACCCCTCACCAGAAGACCGGGTAGCCCCATCACACTCATGGCCGACTGCGAGAAGCGCTGCTGCAGCTCCGTCCCGTAGAGCTTCGACACCGACGCCTCGGCGTTGGGCACCAGCCCCCGGCTCTGCATCCAGCCGACGCGATAGGCGAGCAGGCGCCCCACCTCGAACTCGATCTTGAGCTCGGCGAGGCGGTAACGCACCTGCGGCTCGGCGATCAGCGCCCGGCCGCCGCGCCTGGCCTCGCGGGCGAAGCGGACCACGTCCTCGTACAGGCGCAAAGCGAACATCACGCGGTGGATGCCACTGCGTTCGAAGTCCAGCGTCGTCGTCGCCACGTACCAGCCGCGGTTGAGTTCGCCGACCAGGTTCCGGCGCGGGATGCGCACGTTATCGAGGAACAGCTCGTTGAAGTGCGCCGCGCCCAGCATGTTGGCCAGCGGCCGCACGGTGATTCCGGGCGAGCGCATGTCCATGAGGAGGTAGCTGATGCCCTTGTGCTTCGGCGCTTCCGGGTCGGTGCGGGCCAGCAGTATGCACCAGTTGGCGCGGTGCGCGTTCGACGTCCATATCTTCTGCCCGTTCACCACGAAGTCATCGCCGTCCTGCACGGCGCGAGTCTGGAGCGACGCCAGGTCTGATCCCGCGCCCGGCTCGGAGAAGCCCTGGCACCACGTCTCTTCGTTCCGGGCGATGGGCGTGAGGAACCGCGCCCGCTGCTCCTCGCTGCCGTGCAGCATCAGCGTCGGACCCACCATCTGCACGCCGAGGCTGCCGGCGCCGGGCGCGCGGTGGTACGACATCTCTTCGTTGTAGATGAGCTGCTGCATGGGGTCGGCGCCCAGGCCGCCGTACTCCCTAGGCCAGGCGAGCGTCAGCCAGCCGCGACCGACGAGCTTGCGCGTGAACTCCTGGGCCACGACCGATCGCTCCTCATCGCCCTCCTCGCGGTCGTTGCGCGCTTCGTCGCCCCAACCGGCCGGAAGCTCGGCGCGCAGGAACGCGCGCAGCTCGGCACGGAAGGCCTCCTGTTCAGGAGTGAATCGTAAGTCCATCTCGGCCCTCCGGCTCGGAGCCGTCTACCGTCCCTGGAACTTCGGCGGGCGGTTTTCCACGAACGCGCGCGGCCCTTCGCGGGCGTCCTCCGTCGACTGCACGATGGCCATCGCCTGCCCGGCCGCTTCGAACGCCTCGGCCGCGCTGCTCTCCAGCCCACGGTACACCAGACGCTTGGCGAGCTGCACGGCGACTGCCGGGCCGTCGGCCAGCCGTTGGGCGAAGGCGCGCGTCGCGGGCAGCAGGTCGCCGGGCGGGAGCACGCGGCTCACGTAGCCGCAGGCCAGCGCCTCGTTCGCGTCCATGAAGTCGCCCGTCCAGATGAGTTCCAACGCCTTCGCGATACCGACGATGCGGGGCAAGAGGTAGCAGCCGCCGTCGCCGGGTACAAGCCCCACCTTCACGTACGACATGGCGAAGCGAGCGCTCTCCGAGGCGAACCGGATGTCGCACATGCTCGCCATGTCCATGCCTGCGCCGACGGCCGCGCCGTTGACGGCGGCGACGTACGGCTTGTCGAGAAGATGGACGGCGCGAGGCACGGCATGAACGCCGTCGCGCAGCCAGTTGCGGCGGTCGGCGGCGGAGACAGGGCCATCGCCTTGCGCGCCGACGCCCGCGCCGCCGCGCAGGTCGGCTCCGGCGCAGAACCCGCGGCCCGCGCCCGTCAGGATGACCGCGCGCACCGACCGGTCGAGACGCGCGTCATCCAGGGCTAGCGCCCATTCCCGCAGCATGACGTCGGTAAACGCGTTCATGCGCTCGGGGCGGTTGAGGGTGATGGTGGCGATGCCGTCCTGCTTCTCGTAGAGAATCTGCTCGAAGTCCATGAGGGGTAACCTTCCACGGCCCTGTGGCTGGACCGCGCGGCCATTATGGGACAGCGGCGGTGGGGCCTCAAGAGCGCAGAAGGGGTGGTGGGAATGCGAGTGGCCGGTACGTCCTGAGGCAGACGGGGTCAGCAGCCACCCATCACGCAGTCGGTCACCGACTGGAAGCTGCCGCTGATGGCGAGCGCCACTAGCCCGAGAGCGACAGCGGCGCCGACGGCTATGACGGCGATGAGCAGGCCGTACTCAGCCAGGGTCTGGCCGCGCTCCCGGTCGAGCCAGTTCGTGAGGCCAGCGAAATAGCGCACGCGTCCCTCCCGTGTCTTGCAGAGTATCGGCGGGGCCGCCGCCGGGCGGAGCCCGCGTTGGACGTTCCTGACGCCATGTCACCCAATCCCCACCGGGCCTTCGCCCTTGCGTCACCATCATGCTACTGAACAGAGCGAGCGTTTGACGGCCTCGGAGCAGAGGGCTTATAGTGGGGTCAACGTGCGATAGCCGTTTTTCGGGCTATCTGAGTCTAATGGCCGAATCCGCCATCCCGGCGGAGCGGGGGACCCGAATTCAGGGGTGAATCCGCCAACAGCGTGGAGGGGCAGCTTCTTCAGCCCTAACCCGTCAGCTAACCTCGCAGGCCACTGAAGAGGGACGTCTCCGCCAGACGCCGGGATCGCCCCGGCATTTTACGCACAACCGTTCGATTTCGTCTGGCCGTTCGTCCCGACCGCAAGGAGGTTTGCCTGTGCTTGCTTCGACAAGTACGGCCCCTGAGCGAGTCGCGATTGGCTTGCCAGAAACGCCTGGAGCCGGGCACATCATCATCGCCAGTAACCGGGGCCCATACCAGTTCCTTAGGGACGACGACGGCGAGATCGTGCGCTCGCGGGGAGCCGGAGGCCTGGTAACGGCCCTGAGCGCCCTGCACGACGCGGGCGCCGTGACGTGGTTTGCTGCGCCCCTGACTGACGCCGACCGCGACGTCGCCGCGCTGCAGGAGTTCGCGGGCATGCCCGCGGCACGGCACGGCTCGACCCCGCTGGTGCGTTTCGTGCCTGTGTCTGAGGACGTCCAGGCGTTGCACTACGGCATGTTCTCCAATCCGTTCCTGTGGTTCCTGCAGCACGGGCTCTGGCACATGCTCTCGGACAAGCGCGATGTGTCCACCGAAGTTCGCGAAGCGTGGGAGCGCGGTTACGCCCCCGCCAACGATCAGTTCGCGCAAGCGATCGCGGCCGAACTGGACCGCCACCCCGACGCGCTGGTGCTGCTTCAGGACTACCACCTCTACACCGCGGCGGCGGGCATACGCCAACGGCATACCAGTGCGCGCATTCAGCACTTCACGCACATCCCGTGGCCCTCGACACGCCAGTGGCTGAACCTGCCCAACGACATCACGCGCCGCATCCTCACGGGCCTTCTGGCCAGCGACGTCGTTCGCTTCCAGACGCGGCGTTCGGCGCAGAACTTCCTGGCTACGTGTTTCGACCTCGCGCCCGACGCGCGCGTTGACTTCGAGATGGCGGAGATCGCGTACCAGGGGCGCGTCGTGGGCGTGCGTCACAACGCGGTTTCGGTCGACGTCGAAGGCCTCCGTCGTCGCGTCCGATCGCTGGAAGTGGAGCGGTACCGCAGGCTGTTGCTGCCACGGAACAGCGAGGAGACCATTGTCCGGGTGGACCGCATGGACCCGGCGAAGGACATCCTGGGCGGCATTCGCGCCTACGGGCTCCTGCTTGAACGGAGGCCCGGGCTGCGCGGGCGCGTGCGCTACCTGGCGTTCCTCGTTCCGTCGCGCCGGGAGGTGCCAGAGTATCAGCGCTATGCCGGGGCCGTGTTCTCGGCCGTCGACGACGTGAACAGCCGCTTCGCGCGCCCCGGTTGGAAGCCCATCGAGGTCTTCTACGAGGACAACTACGACCAGGCGCTCGCCGCCATGACCCTTTACGACGTACTGGTGGTGAACCCCATCGCCGACGGCATGAACCTCGTCGCCAAGGAGGGTCCGGCGGTCAACCGGCGCGATGGCGTGCTCATCCTCTCGACCGGCGCGGGTGCATTTGAGGAACTCAGCGGAGCGTGTCTGCCGGTGGCGCCGGGCGACGTTCGCGGTCTTGCCCAGGCCATGTGGCGCGCGCTCACCACCCCGCAGAACCGCCGCCGCCTGTACGCGGCGCGGCTCCGCGCCGCCGTCGAGGTCAACGACGTCCGGCGCTGGCTGCGGGCGCAGCTCATCGAGGCGGCGTGACGGCGGCACGCCAGCCCGCCTCGCCGTCCGGCCGTCCTCTGGTGCAGAGGGCGGCGGAAATCCTGAGCGCCCGCCCGGCGGTCATCGCCACCG
>JBBITS010000066.1:0-3983 GCA_037440665.1 Chloroflexota bacterium | reverse complement strand
CGGTACGCTGAGCAAGATCGTTCTCTTCCCCAGCGACGCCATCATCCTTCCCCGCGCCCGCCAGGCCCTGACCGCCCTGCGCGATCGCGTGGAGCGGGTAGTCGTCGTCTCCGGGCGAGAGCTGCCCGACCTGCGCTCTCTGGTCGGCGTCGAAGGGCTCGTCTACGCGGGCAACCACGGCCTCGACTGGGATGGGCCCGCGGGCTTGGATGCCTCTGGCGACAGCAGCAACGATCGTCAGCGCACGGCGGAACTCGCCGCCGCGCTCACCGCCGCTCTCGCCGGCCTGCCCGGCGTCTGGGTCGAAAACAAGGGGCTAACCGTAAGCGTCCACTACCGGAACGCGCCGGAGTCCTCTGTATTGGTGGAAGAAGTGAGGCGCGCGGTGGAGGCCACGGCCGGACCTGAGCGCCGCCTACGGCCCGCGCGCATGGCCATCGAGGTCTTGCCGGGCGACTGCGCTGGCAAAGAGCGCTTTGTCGAGCGCGTCCTGAGCGCAGCGAACGCCCGGGGCTTCATCGCCATCGGAGACGACGTGAGCGACCTCGAACTCTTGCGCCTGGCGCGCGCCCGCGCCGCCGTCGGCCTGCCCTCGCTGGCCGTCGGCGTCATGAGTTCCGAGGCGCCGCCCGTATTGCGCGACGCCGCCGACGTCGTCCTCGAAGGGCCGGTGGCCGTGGCGAGCTGGCTGATGGCCGTGGCGACGGCCCTCTCGCGCTAACCGTCCAGGTTCTTCACGACCCGGCCTTCTTTGACGACGAGGCGGATGCGCGATGCGTCGGTCAGCGCGGCGATGTCGCTCAGGGGATCGCTGTCGACCGCCACCAGATCGGCTATCTTCCCTTCCTCGACGGTCCCGATGCGGTCGGCCATCCCGAACAGCTCGGCGTTGGTCCTTGTCGCTGAGACGATGGCCTCCATCGGGCCGAGGAGCCTGGCCTTGATGGCGAACTCGCGGGCGCGCAGCGCCATCGTTGGCCCCAGCAGGTCGGACCCGTGGCCGATGGGCACGCCGGCTTCGGCGGCCATGCGCACAGCGTCCTCCCCGCCCGCCATCACCTTGCGAACCTTCTCCATGCTGTAGGCCGAGATGCCCAGCTCGGCGCCGCGCTCGCTCAAGACCTCGTAGACGACCAGAGTCGGCACGAGGAACGCGCCCTCCTGCGCCATGCGGTAGGCGGTCTCTTCGTCCAGCAGATTGCCGTGCTCGATGGAGCGCACACCCGCGTCGAGGCAGTTGGCGATGCTGCGCGGATGATAGGCGTGCGCTAGCACGTAGCTGTCGCGGGCCGCCGCCTCCTCGACGGCGGCGCGCAGCTCCTCGACCGTGAACTGGGTCGCCTCGATGGGGTCTGTTGGAGACGCCGCTCCGCCGGATGCCATGACCTTGATCTGCGTCGCGCCCCGGCGGAACTGATCGCGCGCGGCGCGGCGCACCTCGTCCGGACCGTCGCAGATCACCGAGCCCGCCAGCAGGCCTGCGACGGGAGGCTCCACCTCGTCGGCGTGAGCGGCGCGGAAGTCGCCGTGACCTCCCGTCTGCGAGAGGAACGCGCCGCTTGGCAGAATGCGGGGCCCGCGCAGAAGGCCGTGCGCCACGGCACCGGACCAGGCAGGGTCGAGTCCCCCGGCGTCGCGGACGGTTGTGAAGCCCTGGTCCAGCGCCTCCTCGATGAAGCGCGCGACCTTCAGCGCGTAGGCGGCCAGCGGCCGCGCGGTCGTGCCGTCGTTCTCCGTCAGCCCGAAGTGGACGTGGGCGTCGGTCAGGCCCGGCAGTAGGAAGCGCCCCTAGAGGTCGACGACCTGCGCACCTTCGGGAGGCTTCAGGGCGCTGGCGGGCGCCACGCGCGCGATGCGCCTGTCCTCAACAAGCACAGAGACGCCCGGACGCGGATCGGCGCCCGTACCGTCGATGAGCGTAGCGTTGTGCAGAAGCAGCGCCATGATGTGGGCCATCCTGCCCGATCCGGTGGAAAAAGAAAAGAGACTAGTCCGCCCCCGCAGCCCCGTTAGAATCGCCGCTGGTATACTTGCCCGATGCGCGTCTTGATGGTTGGCGACGTGGTGGGCAAGCCCGGCCGCAAGGCTCTGGCTCAGGTTCTGCCGGGGCTGCGGCGCGAGCTTCGCGCCGACGTCGTCATCGCCAACGGCGAGAACGCGGCCGCCGGACGGGGCATCACGCCGGCGACGGCACGCGAACTCCTAGAAGCCGGAGCCGATGTCCTGACCTCCGGCAACCACGTCTTCGACCAGAAGGACATCCTGCCGCATCTGGACGGCGAGCTGCCGCTCCTGCGGCCCGCTAACTATCCGGCGGCAGCCCCGGGGCGCGGGATGATTACCATCCGCGGGCTCACCGTCCTTAACCTGCAAGGGCGCTCGTTCATGGTGGACATCGACGACCCGTTCCGCCTCGCCGACGAAGCGCTGGAGTCGCTCCGGCCGGGCGCGCTGGTCGTCGTCGACATGCACGCCGAGACGACGGCCGAGAAGGCGGCGATGGGCTGGTACCTCGACGGCCGCGTGGCCGCCGTTCTCGGCACGCACACCCACGTGCCCACCGCCGACCACCGTATCCTCCCCGGCGGCACGGCGTTCGTCTGCGACGTCGGGATGGTAGGCCCGCGCGACTCCATCATCGGAAACGACGTGCAGGCCGTCATCCAGCGATTCCTCACCGGCATGCCGACACGCCTGCCGGTGGCCGAACACAGCCCGGCCGTGCAGTTCAACGCCGTGCTGGTAGACGTCGACGAGAGCACAGGGAGGGCGCGTTCCATCGAGCGCGTCGATCGGGAGATTGAACCGCATGGTAAGTAAGGGCGACTTCCACTGCCACAGCACCGCGTCCGACGGCGCGCTTACGCCGGCGGAGCTGGTCGACCTGGCCGCCGGGCGCGGCGTGAAGGTCATGGCGCTGACCGACCACGACTCGACCGAGGGCGTGGCCGAGGCGCGCGAGGCCGCGAAACGCTGGCCGGGTTTCACCCTCATCCCCGGTGTCGAGATGGGCACTGACATACCGGGGGCCGAGGTTCACGTTGTCGGCCTGTTCCTGGAGCCGGACAACGCCGAGCTTCAGAGCATCCTCAAGCGCCTGCGCGACTCCCGCCTCGGGCGGGGCGAAGGCATCGTGAAGAAGCTCAACGAGTTGGGCTACGCCATCACCTGGGAGCAGGTCCAGCGCATCGCCGGCGGCGCGTCGGTCGGCCGCCCCCACATCGCGCAGGCGCTGGTCGAAAGCGGCTACATCGAGAAGGTGGCCGACGCCTTCGAAGGGCTCATCGATCGTAACGGCAAGGCGTATGTAGAGCGCGAGAAGATGACGCCGCGCGAGGCGGTCGAGGCCATCGTTCGCCTGGGCGGCGTGCCCATCCTCGCCCACCCGGGCGACCTCGAGGATATCGATGGCCACCTCGCCGAACTCAAGGACGCCGGCCTGGTGGGCATGGAGGTCTACTACAAGGACTACGACGAGGAGACGATGCTGCGGCTCAAGGACGCCGCCGATCGCTTCGGCCTCCTGCCGTCGGGCGGGACCGACTACCACGGCATCTTCGGCGAGGATGAACCGCCGCCTGGAGACATCCCTCTGCCCGACTGGGTCGTGGACCGTGTTCTGGAGCTGGGCCGCGAGGCGGCCGCGTCCTTCCGGGGAAGGACCGTCAGCGGCTGACGGCTCCACACATCCACTGGAGGGAGCACGATGAGCCTGCTGTCCCTTCTTCGCTCGCTCCTCCGGCCGGGAACCCGTCCTTCCGGGGAAGGACCGCGCCCCGACGACGTGGTACGGCTGACGGTGGCCGGCAGCGAGCCAGAGGGCGAGGCGTGGATAGAACTGCTGCAACGGCAGGGCATCCGCGCCATGGGACGGCGCACGGATCCCTACGGCGCCCTGGGTGCGGCATCGGGCAGCCTGTACCCCTTCGAGGTCTGGGTGCTTCGCCGCGACTACGTCCGCGCCGCCACTGTCCTGGGGCCGC
>JBBITS010000065.1:308-11518 GCA_037440665.1 Chloroflexota bacterium | reverse complement strand
CAGGTCGTGGGGCGCGCGCTCCGTCTGGTCTGTCCGCGTTGCGGCGCCGCGCCGCTCTTCGCCGGCTGGTTCCGCATGCACGAGGGCTGTGCGGCCTGTGGACTGCGCTACGAGCGTGAGCCGGGCTACTTCGTGGGCGCGATCCCGTTCGGCGTCATCGTGGGCAAGCTGGTTCTTGGCGAGGACGTCCGCGACTACGGCAGCGGCAAGATGGGCGCGACCAACGTCATCCGCACGGCCGGGGCGAAGTGGGGCATCCTCGTTATGTTGCTCGACGCCCTGAAGGGCGGCGTGCCCGTTCTCATCACCCGCGCCTACTCCGGCGAGGCGTGGGTATGGGCAGTCGCGGCCACGTTCGTCCTCATCGGGCACGCGTGGCCGGTGTACGTGGGATTTCGGGGCGGCCGGGGCGTCGCCTCGTTCGCCGGCGCAGTCATCGCGCTCAACCCGGTCTGGGCGCTTCCCGTCGTTCCGGTTGGAGCCGCCATCCTGGCGATCACGCGGATAATGTCCGTAATGTCCATCGCCGTGGCGGCCATCGTGGGCGTGATGTTCGTTGTTCTCTGGCTCGCCGGAGCCGGGCCCGCCGCCAACGCCTATTTCGGAGCCGCCGGCGGCGCCTTCATCATCGTCCTGCACCGGGCGAATATCGAGCGCCTGCTGGCAGGCACGGAGCCGAAGCTCGGACAGGGCGGCCAGCGGCGCGCGCCCGGCCAGCAGACCGCCGAAGCCAGCCAGACTTGACCCGGGGCGCGCGCGCCGCGCCTGGGCGCTTCCTCGCGCCCGTATCGGGTAACTAGGGATGGACGTTAAGCCTGAAAGGGCGGACCATCTGATCACCCCGCCGAATTGCCCCCGGCGTATGTGACCCTGCAGAGGCGAATGTGAGCCACGGGTATCCATGGCCAGAGGCATGACATGGTAAGCAGCCTCCGCGCGGCAGTGCTTGGCACAACCGGATGGGGCGTCACGCTGAGCCTGGTCCTCGCCCGCAACGGGCACGAGGTGACGCTGCTCGCGCGCACCGAGGACGAGGCGGCGAAGCTGTCGCACGACCGCCGTAGCAGCCGCGTTCCCGGACAGCGGTTTCCGGCCAACATGTCGGTGACGTGGGACGCCGAACGCGCGCTACGAGGAGCAGACCTTCTGGTGCTTGCCGTCCCCGCGCAGTCGATGCGCGTGAACGTCCGCACCATAGCGAATCACATCCCCGGAAACACCGTTGTCGTCGGCGCAGCCAAGGGCATCGAGCGCGGCGACGGCAAGCGGATGTCAGAGGTCGTGCTGGAGGAGGCGCCTTCGCTCGACGCCAGGCGCTACTGCGCGCTCTCCGGGCCAAATCTGGCGCGCGAGATCGCGCGGGGGCTGCCAGCGGCAACTGTCATCGCGTCTGAGAGCCAAGAGACGGCGCAAGTAGCGCAGGATGCGTTCAGCAGCCTAGCCTTCCGCGTCTACACGAGCAACGACGTCACTGGCGTCGAACTGGGCGGCGCCCTCAAGAACGTCATCGCCATCTCGGCGGGCGCCGCGGACGGTCTCAGGCTGGGGGAAAACGCCAAGGCCGGAATCGTCGCCCGAGGCCTCGCCGAGATCACGCGTCTGGGCGTGGCGTGCGGGGCCGAGGCCCTTACGTTCCTCGGCCTGGGCGGCGTCGGCGACCTCATGGTCACGTGCTACAGCAGGCAGTCACGCAATCGCTACGTCGGCGAGGAGCTGGGCAAGGGCCGGAAGCTGGAGGACGTCCTGAAGGGCATGAGCGAAGTGGCGGAGGGTGTCGAGACAACGGCCGCCGCCTGGGCGCTCGCCCAGCGTCTCAGCGTCTACATGCCCGTGACCGAGTCTGTGTACCGGGTGGTCCACGAAGGCATGTCTGTCACCGATGCCGTCAGGATCATAGTGGAGCGCCGCGCCACGTTCGAGCTGCAGATGTAGGCGCGGCGATACCTTGGTCAGCGGTCAGCTATCAGCTATCAGCCGTCAGCTATCAGCAGCCACTTGTCAGCGCCTCCCACGTCTATTCGCGTTCCGCCACGCTGGAAGCGTGGCCTTCACAGGGGAATGACCACCGCCGGCCCGCGTTGGGCCACGCCGCGAACGCTATCAATGAAGGCCGCCTTTCAAGGTGGCCGTCTTTGTCGGGTAGGATCTTCCCGTTCCGCCACGCTGAAGCGTGGCCTTCAGACGTAGGATTGCCCCGCTTCCCGCTTCCAACCTCCAACTTCCTACTGCCAACCTCCAGGCCGTAACATCCAGCAGAACCGCCGCAAGGAGCTGCCGTCATGCCCGGTCCCCTCTCCGACGTCACCATCCTCGACCTCACGTGGGTGCTATCCGGTCCGTATGCCAGCATGGTGCTCTGCGACCTCGGCGCCGAGGTCGTCAAGATCGAGCGTCCGCCGTGGGGCGACGTCGCGCGCACTACGGGCCCGCACGTCAACGGCGAGAGCGCCTACTTCTTCAGCATCAACCGCGGCAAGAAGAGCATCGCCATCGACCTCCAGTCGCCGCAGGGCAAGGACCTGTTCCTGCGTCTGGCCGAGAAGGCCGACGTGGTGATGGAGAACTTCACGCCGGGCACGATGGAGGGCCTGGGATTGGGCTACGAGACGCTGCGTCAGCGCAATCCGCGTCTCATCTACGCCGCGACGTCGGGCTTCGGGCAGACGGGACCCGACCGGCTGCGGCCCGCCCTCGACATCGTCGTGCAGGGCATGGGCGGCGTCATGAGCATCACCGGCGAGCCAGGCGGACGTCCAGTGCGCCCCGGCCTCTCGCTGGGTGACATCGCAGCCGGGCTGTTCACCGCCGCAGGCGTGCTGGCGGCGCTGCACGAGCGCGAGCGCTCGGGCGAGGGGCAGTTCGTCGACGTGAGCATGCTCGACTGCCAGCTCGCCATCCTCGAAAACGCCATCGTGCGCTACTTCGCCACCGGCCAGACGCCGCAGCCGCTGGGTACGCGCCACCCGGCGGCGACGCCCTTCCAGGCGTTCCCAACGAAGGACGGTTACATGGTGCTGGCGCTGGCCTGGGGCGTGGAGAACCAGTGGGAGCTGTTCTGCGCCACCACCGGCAGGCCCGACCTCATCGGCGACGAGCGTTTCGAGACCAGCGCGCTGCGCACGAAGAACCACGCGATCCTGGAGCCAATGCTGAACGAAGCTCTGATGCAGCGCACGACGGCCGAGTGGATCGAGGAATTCGACCGGTTGGGCATGCCCTGCGGCCCCCTCAACAACATCCCTCAGGCCGTCGCCCAGCCCCAGGTGCGCGCTCGCGACATGCTCGTCGAGCTGCGCCACCCGCGCATGGGCCGCTCCCTCACGGTCCCGAACACGCCGGTCAAGCTCTCACGCACGCCGGGCGGTGTAAAGGGCCTGCCTCCGGACGTCGGCGAGCACACCGAAGAAATACTGGCGTCGTGGCTCGACATGGCAGCGGACGAAGTGAAGCGCCTGGAGGATTCGGGCGTCGTCGTCCAGGCAACCGGCGAGGGCCTCAACCTCCCGCCGGAGGTGTTGGGGTAAGAGCCGCCACAACCTCGCGGCGCGGCCTCTCGCTCTGCTCACCTGTGGACAGGGTCCGCACGGTGACGACGCCGCGCGCCAGTTCGCCTTCTCCCAGTATGGCGACGTAGGCCACACCCAGCGCGTCGGCGTGACGAAGCTGGCCCTTGAGGCTGCGGCCCGCCGAACCTACGACCGTCGCCACGCCCGCGGCTCGCAGTTCCGACGCCAGGCGCAGAGCCTCGACGCGCGCGGCATCGGACAGGTGGGCGACGTAGACCCGCGGCGCGGCCAGCGGCGGGATTTCCACTCCCTGCCGCTTGAGATTCAGGATGACGCGCTCGATGCCCGTCCCGAACCCGATGCCCGGCGTCGGCGGTCCGCCCAGCGCCTCGACTAGCACATCGTAGCGCCCGCCGCCACCCACCGTGCTCTGCGCACCTTCTTCCGGCGGCACGAACTCGAAGACCGTGCGCGTGTAGTAGTCGAGGCCGCGCACCAGCAGCGGGTCGAGCGAGTACCTGATGCCGAGCTCATGCAAGTGCTGGCGCAGCGCGTCGAAGTGCTCGCGGCAGGTCTCGCACAGGCGCTCGGTGATCTTGGGCGCGTTGCGGATGACTGGCTGACAGCCATCGTTCTTGCAGTCGAGCACGCGCAGCGGGTTCTTCTCCAGCCGGCCACGGCAGTCGGCGCAGACGGCGTCGAGACGCTGCTCGTAGTACGCCTTCAGCTCCTGAAGGTACGCCGGGCGGCAGTTGGCGTCGCCGATGGAGTTTAGGAGCAGCGTCAGGCCGCTGAGCCCAAGTTCGCGGTAGAACGACGCCAGCAGGTCGATAACCTCGGCGTCGACCATCGGGTCGCCGTCGCCTATGACCTCGATGCCGAACTGGTGATGCTCGCGATAGCGCCCCGCCTGTGGACGGTCGTAGCGGTACACGGGGGCGAAGTAGTACAGGCGGACGGGCTGGGGCAGGCTCGCCATGCCGTGTTCCAGATACGCCCGCATCGTGTTGGCGGTGCCTTCGGGCCGCAGGGCCAGCAGGTCGTCGCCACGGTCGCGGAAGAGGTAGACCTCCTTCTCGACGATGTCGGTGCCGCTGCCCACGCCGCGCAGGAAGACCTCGGCGTTCTCGAACACCGGAGTCTGGATGCGGCGATAGCCGAAGCGCTCGGCCACCCGCCGGGCGGCGCCGTAGATGTGGTCCCAGTAGGGCCACTCGTCCGGGAGGATGTCGTTGGTGCCGCGGGGGCGGCGGAAGCGGCCGGGCTTCACCTCGGGGCTCTCTTCGGATGGCATGGTGGCGTCAGAATAGCGCAGGGGGCTCCCGGCGAGCGACACCACCGGCCCCGCGGCACCGATACGCAGGGAGCCGATATTGGAGTAAAGTGAAGCTGAGATGTCAGGAATGACGGCTGGTTCAACCTATGTCCCGCGCACGGCCAGCATCGAAGAGCTGGTCGCGGCCACGCGCGAGTATCTGCCTGAGGACCGCGTGACCGCCATCCAGGAGGCGTTCCGGTTCGCCGCCGAGGCTCACGACGGCCAGCTCCGGCTGTCCGGCGACGACTACATAACGCACCCGGTGGCGACGGCCCTGACCTGCGCCGCACTCGGCCTCGACGGCGCCTCCATCGAGGCCGCCCTGCTACACGACGTGCAGGAGGACTGCGCCGTGCCCAACGACGTCATCGCCAAGCGCTTCGGGCCGGAGGTCGCGAAGCTGGTAGACGGCGTCACCAAGCTAGACCGTCTGACGTGGATGCCGGAGCGCGGCCACGAGGGCCTGCAGGCCGAGAACCTCCGCAAGATGTTCCTCGCCATGGCCGAGGACATCCGCGTGGTCATCATCAAGCTGTGCGATCGCCTGCACAACATGCGGACGCTGGACGCGCAGCCGCGCGACAAGCAGCTCCGCATCGCGCAGGAGACCATGGACATCTACGCGCCGCTGGCCAGCCGCCTGGGCATCTGGCAGATCAAGTGGCAGCTCGAAGACCTGGCGTTCCGCTACCTGCACCCGGAAGAGTTCAAGCAGGTCTCGCAACTCATCGCGTCGAAGCGCGCCAGCAGAGAGAAGTACATCGCCCAGGTCGAGACAATCCTGCGCGAGGAGCTGGCGAAGAACGGCATCGAGGCCGACGTCCGTGGCCGTGCGAAGCACCTGTACTCAATCTACGAGAAGATGCGCCGCTACGCGGAGCAGGGTAAGAGCTTCAATGAGATCTACGACCTGCTGGCGCTGCGCGTGCTCGTGAACACCGTCGGCGACTGCTACAACGCGCTCGGCGTCGTTCACGCGCTCTGGCACCCCATACCGGGGCAGTTTGACGACTACATCGCGAACCCCAAAGAGAGCCTGTACCAGTCGCTTCACACTACCGTCATGTGCCTGGGCGCGCGCCCCATCGAGGTGCAGATTCGGACCTACGAGATGCACCAGATCTCCGAGTACGGGGTCGCCGCGCACTGGCACTACAAGGAGGGCGGCCGACGCGACGTGCGCTTCGAGGAACGCCTGTCCTGGCTTCGCCAGCTCCTCGAATGGCAACGCGACATCACCGCCGCCGAGGAGTTCGTCGAGTCTGTCAAGACCGACATCTTCCGCGACCAGGTCTTCGTCTACACGCCGAAGGGCCAGATCAAAGACCTTCCGGCGGGCGCTACGCCCCTCGACTTCGCCTTCCGCATCCACACCGACCTCGGCTACCGTTGCGTGGGAGGCAAGGTCAACGGGCGGCTCGTCCCTCTCAACTACCAGCTCAAGAACGGCGACGTCGTCGAGATCATCTCCAGCAAGGCCGACCGCGGGCCTTCTCTCGACTGGCTCAACCCTAACCTCGGATATGTGAAGACGACCCACGCGCGGGAGAAGATCCGCCAGTGGTTCAAGCGGCAGGAGCGCTCAGAGAACATCGCCCGCGGCCGCGAGCTGCTGGACAAGGAGCTGCGCCGCGTCGGCCTGACGCTGTCCGAATCGCAGGACGAGCTGCTGCGCGCCTTCAAGTACGAGGCCCTGGACGACTTCCTCGCTGCTATAGGTCACGGCGGCGTCAGCCTGCACGCCGTCGCTCTGCGGCTCGCGGCTCTCCTGCCGCAGGCGCCCATCGAGGAAGAGCCGCACGAGGCCGCACCCAGCCCGCCCGTCTACACATCGAGCATCCAGGTTCTGGGCACTGGCGACCTGCTGACCCAGCTCGCCCGCTGCTGCAACCCGGTGCCGGGCGACGACATCATCGGCTACGTCACCCGCTCGCGCGGGGTCACCGTCCACCGTCAGGATTGCTGGAACGTCATCCACGAAGACGAGCGCGAGCGCCTGGTCGACGTCGAGTGGGGACGCTCCGGCCAGCGCTACCCCGTCGCCGTCCGCATCGAGGCCTGGGACCGCGTCGGCCTGCTGCGCGACGTGAGCACGCTGGTGGCCGCCGAAGAGGTGAACATGGTAGGCGTGCGGACGCAGGAGCACGCCGACCGCACGACCAGCGTATTCCTGACGCTGGAGACGACCGGCGTCGCCCAGCTCACGCGCCTCCTGGGACGCCTGGAGGCCATCAAGGGCGTCATCTCCGTCAGCCGCGCCATGGAGGGCCAGCGCCGTACCGGCAGCCTGTAGCCCCCGCTCCTGTCCCCCTGCTCTCGACCCTCTGCCCTGTGCCCTTTGCCCTTTGCTCTGCCCCAGCCCCCGCGTTCACCCGGGGCCGCCCCGTGCGATAGACTGGTCCCACGCGTCCGCCGCACCGCAGACGCCTGTGGGAAAGGCCAGCCATGGCCGGCAAAGGCAAGAGCGACGGCAGCCTGGACGACCTCCGGCGCGAGTTCGAGCGCTGGGAGACGAAGACGGTCAAGAAGACCCTCGAACGGGCGCCCGAGCGCGAATCCAGCTTCCACTCGTCGTCCGCCGAGACGCGCCGCCTCTACACGCCTCTCGACGTCGCCGACGTGGACTACGACCGCGACGTCGGTTATCCCGGCGAGTACCCGTACACGCGCGGCATCCAGCCGACGATGTACCGCGGGCGGCTGTGGACCATCCGCCAGTACGCCGGCTACGGCACCGCCCGCGAGGCCAACGAGCGCTTCAAGTTCCTGCTGAGCCAGGGGCAGACCGGCCTCTCCATCGCCTTCGACCTCCCGACCCAGATCGGCATGGACTCCGACCACCCCATGGCCGAGGCCGAGATCGGGCAGGTCGGCGTCGCCATCGACTCGCTGGCCGACATGGAGGAGCTGTTCGCGGGCATCCCGCTCGACCGTGTTAGCACGTCGATGACCATCAACGCGCCCGCGCCGGTGTTGGTGGCGATGTACGTCGCCGTCGCTGAGAAGCAAGGCGTAGCGACGGGCGACCTGATGGGCACTGCGCAGAACGACGTGCTGAAGGAGTATGTGGCGCGAGGGACGTACATCTATCCGCCGCAGCCGTCGCTGCGCCTGGCCGCCAACCTCATCAACTACACGGTCGAGAACGTGCCAAAGTTCAACCCCATCAGCATCAGCGGCTACCACATCCGCGACGCCGGAGCGACGGCGGCCCAGGAGATGGGCTTCACGTTCGCCAATGCCATCGCCTACGTCGACGAGGTCGTCCGCCAGGGCGGATCGGTCGACGCCGTCGGCCAGCGCATCTCGTGGATCTTCAACACCCACAACCACTTCTTCGAGGAGATCGCCAAGTACCGTGCCCTGCGCCGCCTCTGGGCGCGCATCATGCGCGAGCGCTTCGGCGCCACCGACCCGCGGTCGTGGATGCTGCGGACCCACGTGCAGACGGGCGGCGCGACGCTCACCGCCCAGCAGCCGGAGAACAACATCATCCGCGCGGCGATTCAAGGCCTGGCGTCGGCCCTCGGCGGCGTGCAGTCGCTGGCCCTCTCGTGCTACGACGAGGCGCTGGCCATCCCCACCGAGGACGCCCAGCGCATGGCCCTGCGCACCCAGCAGATCATCCAGTACGAATCCGGCGTCGCCGACACCATCGACCCCTTCGCTGGCTCGTACTACGTCGAGTGGCTGACCTCGGAACTGGAACGCAAGGCGCGCGAATACCTGGACCGCATCGAGGACATGGGCGGCGCCGTCGCTGCCATCGAGTCGGGATACGTGCAAAGCGAAATCCACGAAGCCGCCGTCCGTCAGCAGGCCGAGGTCGAGAGCGGCGAGCGCGTCATCGTCGGCGTCAACCGCTTCCGGACGGACGAAGAGGAACCGGCGGCGATCTTCCGCGTGAACACGGAACTGGTTCGCGAGCAGATCGCCCGTCTCCAGCGCGTGCGCGAGCAGCGCGACAGCGCGCAGGCGAAAGCCGCCCTCCGGCGTCTGAACGACGCCTGCCGCGAGGACGTTAACCTCATGCCGGCGATCCTCGACTGTGTACGGTCGTATGCGACCCTCGGCGAGATTTGCGACGAGATGCGCGCCGTCTTCGGCGAGTACACGCCGCCCGTCGTGGTTTGAATCACTCTTGATGAAGGCCACCTTTGAAGGCGGCCTTCGCCGCACCAACGAAGGCCACCCCCGTTCCGCGTGAAGGCCGCCCTTCAGGGTGGCCGGCGTGTAGCGGCCCTGACGACGCACGGTCACGCTGAAGCGTGACCTTCAAGAAGACAAGCCTCCCGCCTCCACCCTCCAACTTCCAGCCTCCAACTTCCAGCGTTGATCCTGCCGCCGCCGTCCCGTACAAAGATGGGCGCATGACTCCCACCGAGGGCTACGTCTACTCCAACGGCATCGAGCTGCATTATGTCGAATGGGGCGTCCAGGGCTCGCCGCCCCTAATCGCCATCCACCCCACCGGCTTCCTCTCGTGGATCTGGCAGCCCGTCGCCGAGCGCCTGGCCTCGAACTGGCGCGTCATCGCCAACGACCAGCGCGGACACGGCGACAGCGCGAAACCCGAGGGCGGCTATAACTTCGAGACGCTGGCGCGCGACCTCCAGGGCATCATTGAGGCGCTCGGCCTGGAGAAGCCGGTGGGCGTCGGCCATTCCTCAGGCGGGACGACGCTGCTCACGCACGCGGCGCTGTTCCCCGGCGTTTTCCGGGGGCTCGTGGTTATCGAGCCGATCATCCCCCCGCCCGAGTGGCGTCACGCAGCGCAGGCGGCCGCCGCCGAGATGGGCGAACGGACGCCCAACAGCTTGCGCGACCGCACGCTGAAGCGCCGTAACCTCTTTGAGTCGAAGGACGAAATGTACCGCGCGTTTCGCGACCGCGACCCGTTCCAGACATGGACCGACGAAGCGTTCCGTCTTTACACCGGGCATGGCCTCGCCGAGCGCCCTGACGGGAGGTTCGAGCTGAAGTGCCCGCCGCCCATCGAGGCGCTGTTCTACGAAGCTGTCGGCCACTTCCGGCCGGAGGCCTTTCTTTCGAAGGTTACCTGCCCCGTGCTCGCCCTCTGGGGCGGCGAAAGCCACCTGGCACGCAGCGGCATGAAGGACTACGTCGAGCGGGACGTGCCCGGCGCGGTCACGCGTATACTGGATGGGATGACCCACTTCCCTCCCATGGAGCGCCCCGACGCCGTGGCCGAGGCCGTCGAGGAGTTCTTCGGCGCGCTCGCCGCCACGTAGGCCCGGGCGCGGAGCGGACAGGAAAGCGAGATGACGTTGCGTAGAGTCGTTGTCACCGGGCTGGGCCTGGTGTGCCCCGTGGGGCTCGACGTCGAGAGTTCGTGGAAGGCGCTGCTGGCCGGCGCCAGCGGCATCGGGCGCATTACGCTGTTCGACGCGAGCAGCTTCTTCATCCAGATCGCGGGCGAGATCAAGGACTTCGACCCCGCGCCATACATGGACTTCAAGATGGCGCGCCGCTCTGGCCGATTCGCGCAGATCGGGACAGCGGCGGCGAAGCAGGCCCTCTGCTCCGGCGGTCTTGAGGTCAACGAGAACACGCGCGACGACATCGGCATCGTCTGCGCCAGTTCCGGCGGCGTCTTTCAGATGGGAAAGCAGGAACAGGTCATCGAGGAACGCGGGCCGACCCGCGTCGACCCGATGCTCATACCGAAGCTGGCCCCGCACATGGCGGCGGCGCGCATCGGGCGCGTCCTCGGCGTGCGCGGCCCCAACACCACGATCAACAGCGCCTGCGCCTCGGGCACCGACGCTCTGGGCCACGCCTTCAACCTCATCCGCACCGGCGACGCCGAGATGCTGCTGGCGGGCGCGGCCGAGGCAATCATCTCGCCGCTGGCCATCGCTTCGATGGGCGTGCTGGGCGCCCTCACGAAGGACTGGAACGACCGCCCCGAGCAGGCATCCCGTCCCTTCGACGCCCGGCGCAGCGGCTTCGTCCTCGGCGAGGGCGCGGGCATGTTCCTCATGGAGTCGGAGGAACACGCGAAAGCCCGCGGGGCGACCGTCATCTGCGAGTTCGCCGGCGCCGGCTGGTCGTTCGATGCGACGGACGACGCCGCGCCCGACGCCGGAGGCCAGGCGCTGGCCATGACGCGCGCGCTCCGGTCGGCGGGCGTCACGCCGGACCAGGTCGACTACATCAACGCCCATGGCACGTCGACGGAACTGAACGACAGGGCCGAGACCGCGGCCATCAAGATGGCGCTGGGCGAGGAGCACGCCCGCCGCGTCGCCATCAGCTCCACGAAGTCGATGACGGGCCACGCGGCGGCGGGCGCGGGCGGCCTCGAGGCGGTCATCACTGCCCTCTGCATCCGCGACAACGTCATCCCCCCGACCATCAACTAC
>JBBITS010000065.1:0-252 GCA_037440665.1 Chloroflexota bacterium | reverse complement strand
CACGCCGAACAAGTGCCGTGAACTGAACGTGAACGTCGCGCTGTCGAACGCGTTCGGCCTCGGCGGCCAGAACGCGGCCATCGTCCTGAAGCGCTACCAGCCGTAAGTTGCAGACAGGCGCGCGTTTGTGGCGCCCTGCCTGCGGTCCATATCATGGTCCCGTGCGTCGCATCGCTGTCTTCGGCCCCTCCGGTTCCGGCAAGACGACCGTCGCCCGCCAGATCGGCGGGGCGCTCGGTTTGCCCGTGGTCG
>JBBITS010000064.1:8253-11523 GCA_037440665.1 Chloroflexota bacterium | reverse complement strand
GGAAACCGCAGGGACTGCCCGCCGGAATTTACAGCAGTCTAGAGACGCGACCGCCCCACCTGCCGTGACGGTCACAGACCAAGAAGTCAGGCTCACGCTTCTGGTCTTCGGACACGGCAGCGGGAAGGGGAAAGTACAGGACACCTTTGCGGCTGAAAGCTTGAGCCAGGACCATCTCTGTTTTCGACCTGAAGCGAAGGCCATTCCAGGCGAAGGCTGGCGGACGCTTCGCAACCACCGCCTGATTGCTGGGCGCTTTGTCGCCTCGAATCTCCGCAAGGTACTCCTCGCGCCAGCCATCGAACGGTGGAGCCGTAGCCATCCGGATGTGAATACCGTCCAGATAGGAGTCAGCCAATAGGGCCTCGATCGCAGCCTGTAGGGCATCCCGAATAACGGTCGCCGTTTCGGAGTCTCCTACCGAAGACCGTCCCGCGAGCCCTTTGATGCTTCGCAAGACTTGGTAGAGAGCTGGTGGACCGGTCAGAATCACGTCGACGCCGTGGGATTCCCTTGCTCCCACCATCCAGCTTTCGCCCGAGCAATCTAGGCGAAGCCCACAACTCAAGAGCACAGCGCTGGCGTAGCGATGCCCTTCAGTCACGAGAAGATCAATTGCCGCTTTCAGCAGTTGTTCTTCTAGTACTGGGGAGTGAGTTGTGTCGTCAGCCATTTGTGCCACAGTGTTCTGAGGTTGGTCTGAGTTCCCACGTCAAGCGTTTCTCGTAGGTGTCTCGAGCACTGTGTACTCGCCGCGGGCAATCTCGGCTTCACCGGCGCGGACGCGGGCAAGCTCCTCTTCGGTCAGGCTCTCCGTTTCCTGCTTTAGCCAGCGCAGGTAATCGAGCGCTTCTCTGGCGTCGGCCTCGCCCAGTTCGTCCACCAGGCGATGCAGGTCCTGTTTGACGCTCATGGCCGGCTCCTCTCTTGACCGCCACTCCCCGAATCGAGCTTTCCATAGCCTACCCTGTCGCCCGTCCCCGCCACCAAACACGAAGGCCCGGGTTCGCCCCGGGCCTTCGGTGTCGCTTCTTACGCCGGGCGCTAGCCGGCCGCGGCGGCGGGCGGGACGGAGACGTACGAGCCCAGCACGTCCTGCTTTCGGTACTTCTCCTTGCCCTCCAGCAAAAGGTCGCCGCCGTACATGTCGCAGCAGACGATGGCCGGGAAGCCATCGACCTCCAGCTTCTTGATGCTCTCGGTGCCCAGATCCTCGTAGGCCACGACCTCGACGCTCTTGATCTTCTGCGACAGGAGCGCGCCCGCGCCGCCTATGGCGATGAAGTACACGCCCGGGTCCTTCTGGAACGCCTCCTTCACCGCCGGGCCGCGGCCGCCCTTGCCGATGGACGCGCGGATGCCGGCCTTGAGCAGGCGCACCGTGAACGGGTCGATGCGCATCGACGTCGTCGGTCCGGCGGCGCCGATTACGCGTCCCGGCCGGGGAGGCGATGGGCCGACGTAGTAGAGCACCTGCCCTTTGAGGTCGACGGGCAGATCCTTGCCCTCGTCCAGCGCCTGCACGAGGCGGCGGTGCGCGGCGTCGCGGGCGGTGTAGATCGTGCCGTAGAACTTGACGTGCATACCCGCGCGCAGCTTCGCGATGTCTTCCTCCGAAAGCGGAGCGGTGACGCGGACCTCGTCGCCTTTGATCTCGACTGGCATGGCTACAGCTCCGCCTCCTTCTGCCGCGCGCTGTGGCACTGGATGTTCACGGCCACGGGCAGCGACGTGATGTGCGTGGGGAAGACCTCGATGTTCACGGCCAGCGCGGTGTTCGTCCCGCCGACGGCCTGCGGGCCGACGCCTAGGGCGTTGACCTTGGCCAAAAGCTCCCGCTCGAACTCGGCCGTCTCCGGGTCGGGGCTCGCCTCGCCGACTTTGCGGGTGATGGCCTTCTTGGCCAGCCACATCGCGTACTCGGACGTACCGCCGATGCCGACGCCGACGATGATGGGCGGGCAGGGGTTGCCGCTGGCTTCCTCGACGGCGTTGAGCACGAACTTCTCGATGGCCGGCTTGCCCGCCGCCGGGAGCATCACCTGAAAGCGGCTCATGTTCTCGCAGCCGCCACCCTTGGGCAGCACCCGGATGCGAAGGCGGTCGCCGGGGACGACCTCGGTGTGGATGACGGCGGGCGTGTTGTCGTTGGTGTTCGTCCGGGCCGAGAACGGCCGGGCGGCGATGGACTTCCGCAGGTAGCCCTCGGTGTACCCGGCGGCGACGCCCCGGTTGACGGCGTCCTGCAGCGAGCCGCCGGTGACGCGGACGTCCTGCCCGATCTCGAGCATGACGACGG
Source organism: Chloroflexota bacterium (assembly GCA_037440665.1). Classification (GTDB taxonomy): domain Bacteria; phylum Chloroflexota; class Dehalococcoidia; order DSTF01; family JACRBR01; genus DATLZC01. Next base: position 9,224 of record JBBITS010000064.1, on the reverse strand, counting down.
CCGTGCCGGTGTCCTGGCAGAGGGGGATCATCTCTCGCTTCGCCAGGTCGACGTTTTCCAGCAGTTCGACGAGGATCTGCTTGCCCAGGGGCGACTCCTCGCTGTCCTTCGCCCTGCGCAGCGCCGCCACGACGTCGTCGGGTAATTCGTGGGTGGCGCTGATGCAGAGATCTTTGACGGTCTGCTCGATCTGGTCGACGTGAATCTCTCGCACGCCGCTTGCCTCCGGACTCATGCTGTCGCCTTTCCAGCGGTGGGCGCCTACGCGGGCGCGCCGAGCCCCAGCACGCCCACCAGTTCCTTCGTCGCCTCGGCCGCCTTGACGATGGCAGCCTTCTCGTCGCCGGAGACCGGCACCTCGAACACCTTCTGGATGCCGCCTTCGCCGAGCTGCACGATGGTGCCGCAGAAGACGCCGTTGACGCCGTATTCGCCCTGCATGAACACCGAGCACGGCATCAGGCGATGCTCGTCGAGGATGATGGCCTCGGTCATGGCGATGGTCGCGGCCGAGGGCGCGAAGTAGGCGGAGCCGGTCTTGTACAGCGCGACGAGTTCGGCCCCGCCCTTCATCGTCCGTTCGACGATGGCCTCCAGGCGTTCCTTCTGCAGCAGCGACGTCAGCGGGATGCCACCGACGCGCGCCTGGCTCACGACGGGCACCATCGTCGTGTCGGTGTGCCCGCCCAGTACGTAGGCGTGCACGTCGCGCGGCGACACGCCCAGCTCCATCGAAAGGAACGTGCGGAAGCGCAGCGTGTCGAGCATGCCGCCCTGGCCGACGATGCGCTCGCGGGGGAAGCCCGAGGCGCTCTTCGCCACGTGGCACATGGCGTCCATGGGGTTGGCGAACACGATGATGACGGCGTTGGGGGAGTGCTTCGCGGCGTTCTTGGCCTTGTCGCCGACGATCTCGGCGTTGGCGTTCAACAGGTCCTCGCGGCTCATGCCGGGCTTGCGCGGGACGCCCG
>JBBITS010000064.1:0-8230 GCA_037440665.1 Chloroflexota bacterium | reverse complement strand
CACGTCGGAGTTCGCCGTCTCCTCCCAGCCGTCGGTCGCCATGATGTTCGACTCGAAGCCGAGGACGGGGGCCGATTGGGCGATGTCCAGGGCCTTGCCATGGTGCTGGAACTCGGGAACGTCCTGCACCACTACGTCGCAGATGTTCCTCTCGGCGAGGCGCTGCACCATGCTGCCGCCGGTCATGCCCGCGCCGACGATGGTCACCTTCTTTCGTGCCATGGGCTCCTTCTCCTTGCTCTCGGTCTGGCCTGAGCCGCCTGCCTGGCTGACAGGCCGCCCGATCGATCAGTTTCACCCACCGACCGGCGTTGGCGACAGGGCCGTCTGTCCGTGCCGGACGCCCGAACGTCCCTTAGACGCCGGCGCGGAGCTTCTCGATGACCGCGTCGGCCACCTGCGAGGTGCCGACGGCCGTGGGGTCGTCCCGCGAGGGCTTCATGTCGTATGTCACCGACTTACCCTCGCGGATGACCGCCGCCAGGGCGCGCTCCAGGCGGTCGCCCGCGTCGCGCTCGCCCAGGTAGCGCAGCATCAGCATGCCCGAGAACATGACGGCCATGGGATTGACTTTGTTGAGGCCGGTGTACTTGGGGGCGCTCCCGTGGATGGCCTCGAACAGAGCCCCACGCTCACCGATGTTCGCCCCGGGCGCTACGCCCAGGCCTCCTATGAGGCCTGCGCACAGGTCCGACAGGATGTCGCCGTACAGGTTCGGGAGCACCAGCACGTCGTAGTTTTCCGGGCGCTGGACGAGTTGCATGCACATGGCGTCTACCAGCACCTCCTCGTACTCGACGTCCGGGTAGTCCTTCGCCACTTCGCGGGCCACGGCGTAGAAGAGGCCGTCGGTGAACTTCATGATGTTCGCCTTGCTGACGGCGGTCACCTTCCTGCGTTTGTTCTCGCGCGCGTAGTCGAAGGCGTACTTGACGATGCGGCGCGTGCCGAACTCGGAGATGGCCTTGATGCTTATGCCGGCGTCCTCGCGGATCTTGCCCTGGCCGCTCTCCTCGACGAGTTGGCTGAGCCGTCCGACGTACGGCGAGCCCTTTTCGAACTCGATGCCCGCGTACAGGTCCTCGGTGTTCTCGCGCACGACGACGAGGTCGATGTTCTCGTAGCGGCTGCGGACGCCGGGGTACGTCTTGCAGGGGCGGACGCAGGCGTAGAGTTCGAGTTCCTTGCGCAGGGCGACGTTGACGCTGCGGAACCCGGTCCCGATGGGCGTGGTGACGGGGCCTTTGAGGCCCACGCCGTTCTTCTTGAGGGAATCGATGGCGCGCGGCGGGAGCGGCGTGCCCTCCTTCTCCATGACGTTGACGCCGACGTCCTGCACGTCCCAATCGAACTGGACGCCTGTCGCTTCTAGGACGCGGCGGGTCGCCTCGACGATCTCGGGACCGGTGCCGTCGCCTGGGATGAGGGTTACGCGGTAGGCCATGCTGCTCATCTCCTTCGGTCAGCGCGCGGCGATCCGAGGCGATGCGGTCAAGGGGGCCGTCTCGTCCGGGGGAGGCGCTTGCGCCTGCGGCGCAGTCGTCCTGCGCCTGGCGAAAAAGAAGGCCCCGAAGCGCTGGTCCGTCTCCGCTTCCACGGAGCGGTGTCTTCCGGCCCTCTGGTTGCGACGCGGCATCCCACCCCGCTCGCGACTTCCCCCTTCGGGGACCGTTGGGCCCGAGCTGGAGCCGCCGGGATGCGCCGGCGTGAGTATAGCACGATGGACGTTGGAGGCGTGAAGCGGGAAGGGCGTAGGGCGCAGCGGTTGCGCTAGAGCTGCGGCTTCACGGCCGGGGCAGTAAGCTCAGTTGACGCCGATGGGTCGGGGGCAACTATGTCACCCTGAAGTCCGCCAGAGGCGGACGAAGGGTCTGGGCGAAACCACAAACGGTCTGACTGATCCGCTGGATGCTTCGTTTGCCTTCGGCGGACTCGCCATGACAGGCCCGCACAAGGGCGTCGCAAGGCCCAGTGCCCTCTTGCCCTTTGCTCGCTGACCTCTGCTCTCTATAGCGGGATGTTGCCGTGCTTCTTGGGGGGCGTCTGGTCGGCCTTGTTGCGCAGCATCTCGAAGGCCCGGTAGACCTTCGCCCGCGTGTCGCGGGGATCGATGACGTCGTCGATGAAGCCGCGCTGGGCGGCGACGTAGGGGTTGGCAAACCGGTCGGCGTAGTCCTGAATAAGCTCGGCCCGCGTCGCCGCCGGATCCTCCGACTGCTCGATGCGCTGGCGGTGGATGATGTTGACGGCCGCGTCCGGCCCGACGACTGCGATCTCGGCTATGGGCCATGCGTAGTTCACATCGGCCCGCAGGTGCTTCGAGCCCATGGCGTCATAGGCGCCGCCGTAGGCCTTGCGCAGGATGACCGTCACCTTGGGCACTGTCGCCTCGGAGTAGGCGTACACCAGCTTGGCGCCGTGCGTGATTATGCCGCCGTACTCCTGGGCTGTACCCGGGAGGAAGCCGGGCACGTCGACGAACGTGAGGATCGGTATGTTGAACGCATCGCAGAAGCGCACGAAGCGCGCCGCCTTGCGCGAGCTGTCGATGTCCAGCACGCCTGCGAGGTACAGGGGCTGGTTGGCCACCACGCCCACGGTCCGCCCGGCCATCCGCGCGAATCCGATGACCATGTTCGGCGCCCACTGCGCGTGCACCTCCATGAAGTCGCCGGCGTCCACGACGCGATAGATGACCTCGCGCACGTCGTAGCTCTTCTGCGGGTCGTCCGGGACCATCTTCAGCAGGTCCTCGTCGCGGCGGTAGGGGTCGTCGCCCGTCTCGACGATGGGTGGGTCCTCCATGTTGTTGAGCGGCAGGAATGACACGAGCCTGCGGACTTCCAGCAGGCAATCCTCCTCGCCTTCGATGGCGAAGTGCGAGACGCCGCTGCGCGAGGCGTGCGCCTGCGCGCCTCCCAGCTCTTCGTGAGTCACGTCCTCGCCGGTGACCGCCTTGATGACGTCGGGGCCCGTAATGTACATCTGCGACGAGCCCTGCGTCATGAAGATGAAGTCGGTCATGGCTGGCGAGTACACGGCGCCGCCCGCGCACGGGCCGAGGATGACCGATATCTGCGGGATGACGCCTGAGGCGAGCACGTTGCGCAGGAAGACGTCGCCGTAGCCAGCGAGGCTGTCCACGCCCTCCTGAATCCGCGCGCCGCCGGAGTCGTTGAGGCCGATGACCGGCGCGCCTGTCTTCATCGCCAGGTCCATCACCTTGCACATCTTCTCGCCCATGACGGCCGACAGCGAGCCGCCGAAGACCGTGAAGTCCTGCGAGAAGACGAAGACCAGCCGGCCGTCGATCTTGCCGTACCCCGTCACCACGGCGTCACCGAGGTACTTCTGGCGTTCGAGGCCGAACTCGGTCGCCCGGTGGGTGACGAGCGGGTCCAATTCTTCGAAGGTGCCTTCATCGAGCAGGATGGCGAGCCGTTCGCGGGCTGTCATCTTGCCCCGGGCGTGCTGGGCGTCGATGCGCTTCTGCCCGCCGCCGAGCCTGCCCTGCTCCTTCAGATCGAGGAGTCGCTTGAGCCGTTCTTCTACTGACATGGGCCGGTCAGGATGCTAGCACGGGCCTTCCAGAGGCGCAAAGGCTAGTCGCCTCCCGATGCCGCAGGAATCTTCAGAACCTGGCCGATGCTCAGACTCGACGGATCGATGCCCGGATTGGCTGCCAGCAGCTCCTCCGTGGTGATGCCGAAGCGCTGCGCGATGGCCTCCGGGTAGTCGCCTGCCTGCACGGTGTAGGTCGTCACTCCGCCCGAGGCCTGGCGGGTCGGCGACGGTTGTGGCGTGGAGACAGCGCTCGCCTGCGGGGTCCTGGTCGTGGTTGGCGTGCCCGACGTGTTGGCCGTGGGAGCGGGTTTCGGGACGATGATCTCGTCGCCGATGGTGAGGCGTGCCGGGTCGAGGCCAGGGTTGGCGTTAAGTATGGTCTCGATGGTAACTCCGTACCGCTCGGCGATGCCGGCGACGGTATCGTCGGGCTGGATAACATAGGTCTCGCTGGTCGCGGGCGGCGGAGCGCCGCCGGGCGCTCCCACGATGGTCGGAGCCGGCATCTGGGCTGGAAGGGTAGCGGTCGGCGCCGACGAGTAGTCGGTGGTGCCGTCACCGCCGCACGAGGCCAGCGCCAGTGCGGTGATGGCTACAACACAGGTGGCTGCCGTCTCGCAGAGTTGGGTCTTCGACAGGCGGGGGGACCGCACCAGACCTCCCGGAAAGGGCGTTGTTTTGGGCCGAGGCGGATGGTAGCACGACGCCGCATCACAGGCCACCGGCCAGCTCGACCAGCAGCTCCAGCCCCAGCCGCGCCGCTTCTACGACGGCGTGGCCGCTTACCCGCTCGATGGTATCGATGGGTGTGTGCAGGTAGGGGTCAGACCAGCGGTGGAACATGACGGCGTCGATTCCCGCCGCCTGGAACGACGCCTGGTCGCTGCTGGTGTTCCCGGGCAGTTCGGCGGGATCGGCGGGGAAGCCCATGCGCTCGGCGATAGCGTCCGCCTGCGCCACGAGCGAAGGCGTGCCGATGAGCCACCACGTGTCGCCGACGCCCGTCATGTCGAAGTTGAGCATCGCGACCAGCACTTCCGCCTCGGCAAGGCTGAGCTGCTGTACGAAGTGCGCGCTGCCGAACAGCCCCAGTTCCTCGGCGCCGAACAGGACGAAGCACTGATTGCCGGGGATGTCGCGCAGTGCCTGCGCCCGCGCCATCTCCAGGACGGTCGCCACGCCGGTCGCGTTGTCGCTCGCGCCGTACGACTGCGGCACCGAGTCGTAGTGCGCGCCGGCGACCGTCTCGCAGGGGCCGGGCTCGTCGCGGGCGATGACGTTGACGGTCACGCCTGCTGCCCCGGCCACGAGCAGATCGATTGTGACCGGCGCCGCTTCGGCCATCTGCCGCAGGCGGTCGCGCTCATCCTGGCTTATCGTGACGACGGGTATCGCCGACGCGCCCGAAAGTTCCGACGCCGGCACGTGCTCCGGGTCGCTGCTGACTATTAGCAGCGCCGCCGCGCCCGCCGCCGTCGCGTTGGACACGATCGTGTCGTCGGTCACGACGCCTCTGTCGGCGACGGCGACGCCACCCGTCGTCGCGGTGGGGAATTCGTCCCTGGCGCCGCTCCCGGCGAAGACGAGTTGTCCGCTCACTACACCCTCGGCCGAGCTGACCACGACGCGGGCGGGCACGTCTTCCCCGTTGGCGGCGAGATCGACCTGGCGGTAGTAGTTGCTGGAGAAGGCGAACGGCTGCTCCTCGACCGCATACCCGAACGACTCCAGTTGCTGCCGGATGTATTCCGCCGCCCGCACGGCGCCCTCAGTTCCGGCGAGGCGCGGCCCGATCTCGACGGCCAGCGCGCGCACGTGCGATAGGGCGCGCTCTGCGTCCGGCGCGGGATCGGGCGTTGGCGTGGGGACAGGAGATGGCGTCGAGGTCGCCGTCGGTGTCGGTGGGGGCGGTGTGGGCGTCGGGTCGGCGCTGCTGCCGCCGCACGAGGCGGCCAGCGGCGCCAGCAGCAGGAAGAGCGCGAAGGCGCTGGCCCGCGTCAGGTCAACGCCCCCTCGGCTGTCGGCGGCTCTTGTTTTGCCACCACGACCGGAGGCGGTCGCCGATTGTGGGCTCGCCGTAATCGATGGCCTGGCCGCGCCAGCGCTTCTCAATCCGGGGATTGCCGCCGCGGGAGGCGCCCCGGACCAGCGACAGAACGAGCGCGCCGAGGAATACGGCTACGCTCGCGATGATCATGTAGCGCGCCAGCGTGGGGGTGTAGCTGTCGATCACCAGCGCCGCGATGAACGCCGCCAGCGCGGCCAGCATGAGGGTTCCGGGCGAGAAGCGGGACAGGGTGTCACGCAGAGCGCCTGCTGCGGAGGCGAAGAAGGAGCCCACGCGCCGCCCAATGCGCCGCGCCCGGCGCTCCTCCGGCAGGAAATCGTCGATCCTGCTGAGGATGTCCTCGATCTCGCGCTCGATGCGGTCTGGCATGCGGTGAGTCCACCCCGGCTCTAGCCAGTCCATTGTACGGCAGGAGAGAGGCGAGCGTACGGGCGGGTGCGCTCTCTTGGCCTCTGTCTGGACTCAAGGTCGGGCCGGCGCAGAGTTTACGAGAGCTTTACGCCCCGCGGTCGCCCTGTTTTCGCTGGCCGCGTTAGGATGCTGTGGGGAGCGTTAGAGAAGGCGAAGGAGGAAGGACATGCGATTCAGATTGGGAGTTCTGGCCGGGCTGGGCGTCGCGGTCGCCGTTGCGGCCGGTACTCTGCTGGCGGTAAACCTCGCGGGCGCGCAGGACGGCGGCGAGCCAACGCCGACGTCGGCGTCGGGAGAGCAGGAAGATCCCTCAAATCTGTTCCTGCGCTACCTGGCGAACCTGTCGGAACGGCTCGGGGTTTCCCCTGAGGAGTTGCAACAGGCGATGAAAGACGCCGCGGCCGATACGGTCGACGATCTGGTCGCTGAGGGCAAGCTCGACGCCGAGCGCGCAGAGAAGATCAAGGACTTCATCGAGAACAGTGATGGCCTGCTCCCGCTGCTGCGTCAGGTGCGCGACCGATGGGGCGGCGGACACGATGGCGGGCCCGGACCGGCGGGCCATCCGCGGCTGTTCCGCGAGCTTTTCCAGATCGCCGCGGACGTGGTCGGGCTCGAGCCCGGTCAGCTCCTCCAGGAGCTTAAGGACGGCAAGACGCTGGCCGAGATCGCCGCCGAGCAGGGCATAAGTGAGGCCGACCTGATCGCCGCCCTGACCAGCGCCGTTGAGGAAAGGCTGGACCAGGCGGTGGCAGATGGAAAGCTGACGCAGGAGAAGGCGGACGAGCTGCTGGCCCGGTTCCAGGACAAGGTCGACGAACTGATCCACAGCTCGATCCCGGAGGGCGCCGGCCCGCCGTTCGGCGGAGGTGGCGGCAGAGGTCCGTTCTAAGCGGTCGCAAGGAAGCGCAGGTACTAAGAGGCCGCCCCCGATCCTGCCCGGGGGCGGCCTCGCTGCGTCGAGAGAGAGCTATGGGTGCGTGTGATCCCCAGCGTCGGGATGTCCGATGGGCAGCACCGTTACCGCCGTCCGGCTCGGCAGCACGAAGGGGCGGGCGAAGAGCGCGATGGCGGCCATGGCCAGAATCCCCGCCGTGGCCATGAGCCAGTGCCGCTCGTCGTACCTCTCGACGGGGTCGAGCAGCGCGCCGGTGAGCCGGAGGATGGTCGCCAGGTTCAGCAGGAGAGCGACCCACACAAGCCAGGTCGCGGCCACGCCGCCGAAGCGCCGCGCCGCCATCACCGGCGTGATCAGGCTGGCCATCCCCACGATCATCATCGTTATGACGCCCAGCGCTACGATGTGCCGGACGGCGTCGACATCGTCGAAAGCCACGGGCCTGTTGTCCTGCAGCGCGCGGACGGCAACGTAGCCCAGGTAGATGCCTCCCACCAGGAGCCAGATGGCCATGGCGCGCAGGAAGAGCGCATTCACCTGCGAACTGGGCCGGAGCCGGCTCGCGACGCCCCGCAGACCGCCCGTCAGCCACGCGCCAGCGGCCATCGCGACGCCCACCAGCGCCAGCCCCGTGTTCGCCAGACGGTAGCCGTCGCCGTCACCGTACGTCTGCCACAGGCGCGCTGCGACGAAGAGAGCGAGCCCGATGTTCAGCGAGAGCCAGAGCGGCAGCACGCCGCGCCAGCCCGGCATCTCGCGGGCGTAGAACGTCGGCATGGCTCGCAGGGCGACGCCGAAGATGAACGTCAGGGCGAAGCCCCAGAAGTACAGCGTCACGAGCGCGTCGTCGCGCAGCAGATCGAGCACAGGCGCGGCGTCTTCCGACAGGGCGAGGTCGATGAGCCACACGCACTGCAGCGTCTGCGCGAAGGCGAACCACGCCGCCCCGGAAGCGAAGAACACGATAGACGGCGCGTTGCGCCGCCGGCCGGAGAGCGTCGCGAGGACAATGGTTGCGAACATGAGGCCGCCCAGCAGCTCCATGACGGCAGAGAACGACAGGAGGAAGGGCATGCCCGGCCGGTCGAGCCACGTCTGGGCGAAGGGGCGGATGGCCAGGCCCGTCGCTAGGAGCGCTCCTGAAGGCAGAACGAGCTGGCGCGGCCTCAGTTCGGCGCTGGCGACGCGAGGAACCAGCCGGTAGGCCATGCCGAAGACGAACAGGCCCGACCAGCCGACGATCTGCAGGTGGCCGTGCGCCTGCGCCAGCGCCGGCCAGCGCGCGCCCC
>JBBITS010000063.1:3057-11658 GCA_037440665.1 Chloroflexota bacterium | reverse complement strand
AGCCAGCAGCGCGCTGCCACCCGTCATCCAGGCGCTCTTCGCGCCATCCGCGTATCCCCATCCTGTCGATGGCGTCGAGCTGATCCAGACGCACATCTCTTACGTGTTCCTGGCGGGCGCCTTCGCGTACAAGGTCAAGAAGCCGCTCGACCTCGGATTCCTCGACTACAGTACGCTCGAACGACGCCGCCACTTCTGCGAGGAGGAGGTGCGCCTGAACCGGCGGATGTGCGGCGACGCCTACCTCGGCGTCGTGCCAGTGACGGCCGCGGACGGTGGCTACCGTTTCGGTCCTTCCGGATCCGGAAGGGAGGCCGTCGAGTGGGCCGTCCAGATGCGCAGGCTCCCGGCAGACAGGGCGATGCCCGCGCTGCTGGCGCGTGGCGAAGTGGACTTCGAGATGATCCGCGCCGTCGCTTCGCGCCTCGCGGAGTTCCACATGACATCTGAGACCAACGACTACATCGCGTCGTTCGGCTCCACCGGCGCCGTGATGGTCAACTGGCGGGAGAACTTCGAGCAGACCGAGCCCTACGTCGGCCGCACGATCTCCCGCCAGCGCTGGGAGGAGACGAAGTCGTACGTCGAGTCGTTCGTGGCGCGGGAGGCCGATCTCTTCGCGCGCCGCGTCGCCGAACGACGCTCGCGCGACTGCCACGGCGACCTGCGTGCCGAGGCCATCGTCTTCACCGGTGACGACGTGTGCATCTACGACTGCATCGAGTTCAACGACCGCATCCGCTACGGCGACGTGGCCAGCGACGTCGCGTTCCTGGCCATGGACCTGGACTTTCGTGGCCGGCCCGATCTCGCCGACGAGCTGCTGGGCCTTTATCTGGCCATGACGCAGGACGCCGAACTGCCGTTGCTGCTCAACTTCTACCGCTGCTACCGGGCGTACGTCCGGGGCAAGGTCGACGGGTTCCAGATCGACGCGCCCGAGGTGCCCGCGAGGCAGCGGCAGTCCGCAGGACGCCGGGCCGAGCGCTACTTTCGCCTGGCGCACGCCTACGCGAAGCAGCGGACGCCGCGGGCGCTGATCATCACCGCCGGGCTGTCGGGGACCGGCAAGAGCTTCGTCGCCAACGCCCTGGCGTCGCGCCTGGGGGCCGTCGTCTTGTCGTCCGACGCCACGCGCAAGCGTCTGGCCGGCGTGCCGGCTACCGAGCGCCACCTCGACCCCTGGGGCGAGGGGCTGTACGCGGAGGACATTACCGAGCGCACGTACGCCGCCATGCTCGACGAAGCCGCAAGGCTGCTGGAGCAGGGCAGGGCGGTGATCCTGGATGCGACGTTCCTCAAGCGCGCCCACCGGCAAGCGGCGCGCAACCTCGCGCGGCGGGCCCGCGCGCGGTTCCTGACGCTTGACATCCGCTGCCCGGAGGACGAGGTGCGCCGCAGGCTTTCGGAGCGCATCGGCGGACGATGGGTCGTCTCTGACGGGCGGTGGGAGATATACGTCCGTCAGAGGGAGGCGATGGAGGAGCCGTCGGAACTCCCGGCGGCAGAGGTGCTGACCGTGCGCGCCGAGCAGCCGGTCACCCTCGCCATCGCCGACGTCTTCACGCGCCTGCGCGTGAAGTGCGCCGTGGACCTCAGGCGGCCCTAGGCTGGCGACGCGGTCACGCGCTCAGCGCCACCGCCGCCTCCAGACCGACGTGGATCATCGTCTCGATCGCGGGCGCCATCTCCTCATCGGGCAGACGCATGTGCTGGCCCGCGCGGTTGGACGCGACGAGCGCGCTTCCCGCCTCCAGGCCGCGCACGGCGGCGACCGTGAAGATGGCGCTGGTCTCCATCTCCTGCGCCAGCACGCCCCGCGCGGCCCAGCGCGCCACCCAGTCCTCGCGCACCGTGTAGAGCGCGTCTTCAGTGGCGATGAGCCCCGCATGGTAGCGAGCGCCCAGGCGGTCTGCCGCGTCCACCAGCGCGCGGACGACGCGGAACGACGCCGCGGGCGCGTAAGGGTCGCCGCCGATGTACTGCGGCGTCGTGCCTTCCAGCGGGCAGGCCGCCGTCGCGATGACGAGGTCCTTGGGCTCGACCTCGGGCCGCGCCGCGCCGCAGGTGCCGAGGCGGATGAGGACACGGGCGCCCAGCATCGCCAGCTCCTCGCAGACGATGGCCGCCGACGGGCAGCCCATCATCGTCGTCTGGACCGATACCGGCGCGCCCTTGTACGAGCCGGTGTAGCCCAGCAGGCCTCGATGCTCGTTGTACAGGCGAGGGCCGTCCAGAAACTCCGACGTCAGCGTCGCCCGGGCGGGGTCGCCGACCAGCAAGACCGCCGGAGCTATGTCGCGTGCCCCGGCGCGGATGTGCACGGGCATGATGTCCTCCGCTCGCGATGATACGTCGAAGGCCCGGCGAGGGCGAGGCTGGCCGCCCCTGTGGCTAGCACGGTGCCGAAAGACAGTGAAGAACAAGGTCTTTCTTGCCCACGCGGCCTGCCCAGGAGGTGGTTTTGAAATTGGGGGAACCCCCAGACCCCCGGCAGAGGGGCGAGGCCCCTCTGCACTCCCCGTTCTTCGGCACCCTGTTACAGGTCTGCAGCCTGCATCGCCCGGTCCAGCAGTTCGATGAGGTGGACGACCTCGCCGCGCGCACCGCTACGTCGAAGTCCCAATTCCAGTTGCATCATGCATCCGGGGTTCGCGGTGGCGATGACGTCCGCGCCGGTCGCGGCGACGTCGGCCATCTTGTCGTCGAGAATACGCAGCGCCAGCGACGGCTGAGCGATGCTGTACAGCCCGGCGCTGCCGCAGCAGCGGTCGGACGCCTGCATCTCGCGCAGCTCCAGGCCGGGGATGGCGCGCAGGATGCGGCGGGGCGCCTCGCGAACGCCCTGCGCGTGAGTGAGGTGGCACGAGTCCTGGTAGGTCACGACGGCTGACACCTCGCCCAGGCGCTCGGCGAACGGCAAGCCGGCTACGAACTCCAGGACGTCGCGGACGCGCACCGAAAACGCCTTCGCGCGCTGCGCGTAGTCAGGATCGCCGGCCAGTAAGTCGCCGTACTCCTTCATGGCCGCGCCACATCCGGCCGCGTTCACGATTACGACGTCTGCGCCCTCGAACGCGTCGATGGTCTGACGGGCGAGACGTCGCGCGAAGGCGGCGTCGCCCGCGTGGAGGCTCAGCGCCCCGCAGCACGTCTGGCCTGGGGGCGGGACGATTTCGAAGCCCAGACGCCGCAGGACGCGCACCGTGGCCTCGTGCACGCGAGGATACAGATGCGGCATGACGCAGCCGGTGAGTAGAGCGACCGTCCTCCGCGCATTCACGTCTCGCCGCGCCTGGTCTCTGGCCGGCGGCGAGAACGACGAACGAGGCAGGGGAGGCAGCGACGCTTCGGCGGATGCCAGAGAGCGCGGCAGGAGCTTCGCGAGCCGCGTCCCGCGAACCAGCGATTGCACGCCCGATCGCTGGTACAGCCTCAGCGCTCCGAACACTGTTCGAAGGCGCGCTGGACTGCCGAGCGCCCAGCGCAGCGTCAGGTTGCGCGCGCGCCAGGAGAGGGGAGCGCCGCGCTCGACGACCAACGCACGGCTCGACTCCATGATCGCGCCGAAGCGCACGCCCGACGGGCACGCCGTCTCGCACGCCCGGCACTGGAGACAGAGGTCGAGGCTCTCCAGCAACGACGGCGTGGCGCTGACGCGCCCGGCGCGGAGGGCGTCGATCAGATGGATGCGCCCGCGCGGCGAGTGCATCTCGAGGCCGAGACGGACATAGGTCGGGCACTGCTCGAGGCAGAAGCCGCAGTGGACGCATTGCGCGAGGGCCTGCGGGCCGTCCGGGGAACCTTTCTCGGTCACGGTGCTCGCCGTCACTAGAGTCTCCCCACGAAGCGGCCGGGACTCAGCACGCCCGCCGGGTCGTACTCGCGCTTCACCCGGCGCATGAGGTCGAAGTCGGAGCGAGCAGGGCCCCAGACGTCTAGCGCCGACTTGAGGTCCAGAGGCGCTCGTTCCAACACCCAGGCGCCGCCGCGCAGGCGGGCGAACTCGCGCAAGTCAGGCCGGTCGTCCGGCAACGCGAAGCGTGCGATGCCATGCGCGAGCGTCGCCGTTGCGACCGCGTCCGGCCCGGCCACGGTCAGCGCCTCCGCTACGTCGGACGGCGGCGGCGACAGCCGCAGGACGACGGGGGCGCTTGCATCCAGCGCCGGATAGCGCGTCCAGACGTCTTCGCCGACGATCCTGCCGTCCGGGCGCATGGTCCGCAGGTCGCTCAGCGAACGCTCGACGGCGGCGGGACCGCCGGAGCACCGCAGGAGTGCCGTCCAGCCGTCGCCAGCGCTCAGTGACCGCGCCGCCGCGGGCGACACCACCTCGACCGAGCGCAGCGCCAGGCCACTGTCGATGGCGTGGAAGGCGAAGGCCGCGGCTTCGTGGGCAGAACCGAACGCTGCCGCGTAGGTCTTCTCGGCGCGCGGCAGCGGCGCGACCTTGAACGTGGCCGATACGATGACCGCCAACGTGCCCATCGAGCCGCAGTAGAGCTTGCAGAGATCATAGCCGGCGACGTTCTTGACCACGCGTCCGCCCGCTTTCGTCACGGTCCCGTCGGCGTGCACGGTAGAAATGCCGATGAGGCGGTCGCGTGGCGCGTCGTAGGCGTGACGCGAGGGCCCGGTCGCGTTGGCCGCGACGATTCCGCCGATCGTCGCGCCTTCGCCCACGGGCGGGTCGAAGGGGAGGAACTGGCCGCGCTCCGCCAGCGCCGCGTTCAGGTCCGCGAGCCGAGCCCCCGCTTCGACCGTCACGGTCAGGTCCTCGGGCGAATACTCGACGATGCGGTCGAGGGCGGTCAGGTCCAGCGCCACGTCGTAGCGCGCCGGGATGTTGCCGACGCTTGCCAGCGTCATCCCTCCGAGCGGGATGACGGCCGCGCGCGACGCCGACGCCGCTCCCATGGCGGCCGCCACTTCGTCGATGCTCCGGGGCCTGACCGCGCAGGACGGGCGAAGTCCGTCGATCTCGTACGCCTCAGTAGCAGGCCCAACGACGCCTTCGGGCAGGGCGGCACGCAGCGCGCTGGCGACGGCCGTGGAGGTGGTCATGGTTCGACCAGCCTAGCACGAGCGATCGGTTGCTTCGACGCCGCCCGAGGCTAAGCCCAGACGTCGGGGCCCAGGAGGGCGGCCATACGTTGGACGTGCCGCGACTCCAGTTCGCCGCAGCCGCGCGTCGTGGGGAACGCCTTGCAGGGGTTGAACGTCTCGGCGCTGCCGAACGCTGCCTTCAGCTTCGACATAGCCGCCAGGTCGTCCTCGGAGAATATCCACGGCATGAAGTCGCGCTTCTCGGCCCCGACGCCGTGCTCGCCGGTGACGCTCCCGCCCGCATCGACGCACAGACGCATGATCTCGGCTCCCGCCTCCAGCACCCTGCGCCGGGCGTCGGCGTCGCGGGCGTCGAAGAGCACGCAGGGGTGCAGGTTGCCGTCGCCCGCGTGGAAAACGTTGGCGACGCGGAACCCGGTGCGCTCGCAGATCTCGTACACGCCTCGCAGCGTCTCGGGCAGCTTCGTGCGGGGCACGACGCCGTCGAGGAGGTAGTAGTTCGGGGCGAGGCGCCCCAGCGCGCCGATGGCGCCCTTGCGTCCGGCCCACAGCCGCTCGCGATCCTCCGGCGACTCAGCGATGCGGACCTCGCGCGCGCCGCACTCGCCGCAGAGGATGCGGATCTCGTCGGCCTGCTCGCGGGTCGCTTCCTCTAGGCCGTCGACCTCGATGAGAAGCACCGCGCCTGCGTCCATGGGATAGCCGACGTGTAGCGCGGGCTCGACGGCCTTGATGATCTCCCGGTCGAGCATCTCCAGCGCCGCCGGGATGATGCCCCGCGCGATGATCGCCGACACCGCGCTGGACGCCTGGTCGACCTCGTCGAAAATAGCCAGCAGCGTGCGCGTCGATTCCGGCAGACGGACCAGCCGCACGGCGATCTTCGTCACGATGGCCAGCGTGCCCTCAGAGCCCACCAGCGCGCCCGTGAGGTCGTACCCCGGCAGACCCCGCGTCTTGCCTCCGAACCAGACAGCGCTGCCGTCGGCCAGCACCGCCTCGACGCCGAGGACGTGGTTCGTGGTCGCGCCGTAGGCGAGGCAGTGCGGGCCGCCGGCGTTCTCGGCGACGTTGCCGCCGATGGTGCACGCTCGCTGGCTCGAGGGATCAGGGACATAGGCCAGGCCGTAGGGCGCGGCGGCCTTCGAGAGGTCGAGGTTCACGACGCCCGGCTCGACGACTGCCACCCGGTTGCGCGCGTCGATCTCGATGATTCGCCGCATGCGGGTGAGGGCGACGACGACGCCGCCCGCCGTCGCCACCGCGCCGCCGCTCAGCCCTGTGCCCGCCCCGCGTGGGATGACAGGCAGGCCGTGACGGGACGCGATGCGGACGACCTCGCTGACCTCCTCCGTCGTGGCGGGCAGGACGACGGCCTGGGGAGCGGCCCGCTCGATGGCGCCGTCGTACTCGTACGCGACGACCTCTTCGGGCCGCCAGAGAACGTGTGGTCGTCCGACGGCGCGCTTCAGGTCGCGGATGGCGTCCTTGGGGATGGCGATCGTGGTCACGTCTGCGGCTGGTGGCCGCCCGGCGGCTCTTCGGGGATGGCGACGCCGCAGTGAGGGCAGTAGTGTGCGCCCGCCGGGGGCAGAGGCGAGCCGCAGCTCGGGCACTCGGTCGCCAGGCGCGAGCCGCAATGCGCGCAGAACTGCCAGTGGGGCGCGGTCTCCTTCTGGCAGGCCTCGCACTCGCGGATGAAGGCGTGGAACGACTCGACGAAGTCGATTATCTGGCGCTCCTCGCGCCGTGGCGGTTGAGTCATGTCCGGCGGCTCCTTGCTCCGCTGTCGATTATACGCCGCCGGGTGATGGAGGTTGGAGGCGGGAGGCGGGAAGCGGGAGGCCAGATGCGGCAAACCCCGACGTGAATGAAGGGCGCCATAAAGGTTGCCTGCGCAGTGGTTTCCGTCACCACCGAACGCCAATGCCTGAGAGCTGATACCTGATAACTGAAAGCTGATAGCTAATCGCTCACAGCTCCGGCGACAGCAGCACCTTGTGGTATCCGTCGCGGTCCGACGCGATGGCTCGGAAGACCTCCGGCGCGCTCGCCAGCGGCAGACGGTGGCTGATGACGGGTTCGACGTCGACATCGCCCCCGGCGATCAGTTGCGCCGCCTCCCGGAACTCGTCGTGCGTATAGCCCAGCGCGCCGATTACTTCGTGCTCCATGACGAGCGCCTGGAACAGCGAGAGAGGGTAGGGCTCCTCGTTGACTCCCGCCACCACCACGCGCCCCATGCGCGCCAGCGACGTCAGGCAGCCGCTCATGGCGGCCGCCGCTCCCGACGCCTCGACGGCCAGCGGTACCAGCGGCGCGCCCGTGACCTCCCGCAGCGCCGCGCTCATGCCTTCAGGCGCGACGGCCCGCGCCGCGCCCACGCTCAGCGCCACCGCCCGGCGTCCCTCCGCGACGTCGGTGGCGACGACAGGACCCGCGCCGAGATGGCGCGCCGCGATGACGCACAGAAGCCCGATGGGCCCGCAGCCGGTAATCAGCAACGGCTCGCCCGAACGTAGACGGCCGCGCCGCAGCGCGTGCAGAGCCACAGCCAGAGGCTCCGTCAGCGCCAGCAGATCGGCCCTGGCGCCGGGCGGCGCTTTCACGCAGGTGGCGGCGCTGGCCACGACCTCCTCGGCGTACGCTCCCGGCGATCCGTAGCCGATGGCGCCGCCGGGAGACGCGCACTGCCACGTCTGTCCGGCGCGGCAGGCGTCGCACGACCCGCACCACTGCGACGGGTTGACCGTGACCAGATCGCCCACGGCGAGCGTATCCACGCCTTCGCCGATTTCCTCCACCGTCGCGCTGAACTCGTGGCCCATGACCGGCGTCATGCCCAGCGAGCGCCGGTCGCGGCCGGTCTCCAACTCGTGGAGGTCGGAGCCGCAGATGCCAACGAAGCGCACGCGCAAGCGCACCTGTCCGGGCCCCGGCGATGGTGCGGGCAGGTCGACGACTTCGACGGCGCGTGGTCCGTTGACGGCGATGGCTTTCATAGGTCGATGTCGGCTGGCCCAACTGTAGGCGGACGGCGTCGAGGACGCAACGGTGACAGGACGCGGATGGGTGGTCCTGCGGGCGTTTGCGTCGGGCCGGATCGCCGTGGTGGGTTTGTACAAGCGCGCTTGCAGGGGGCGGGCTTGAAACCTGCCACTAGATGCGCGGTTTGACGCGGCGCCAGCCTCCTATCGCGCGTCTCGCGAGTGCGGTGCTATGATTGGCGCATAGGGCAACTAGGCATCGAGGTGAGGCAAATGACCCAGCAGGTCACAGCGGCGAACGTAGACCGTCAGCGTCTGCGCGAACAGATCAGCGGCAAGTACACGGAGGTAGCGCGAGAGCCAGACAAGGGCTTCCACTTCCACACGGGACGGCCGCTGGCGATGATGCTCGGCTATGACCAGGCGGACATGGACTGGCTTCCGCCGGGCGCCGTAGAGTCGTTCGCGGGCACGGGCAATCCGTTTTCCATGGGGCATCTGCCGCAAGGAGCCGTCGTCCTGGATATTGGCTGCGGCGCTGGATTCG
>JBBITS010000063.1:0-3029 GCA_037440665.1 Chloroflexota bacterium | reverse complement strand
ACGGGTCATCGCCGTCGACATGACTCCGGCGATGCTCGACAAGACCCGCGCTGGCGCCCGCGCGCTGGGACTGGAGCACGTCGATGCGCGGCACGGGTTCGCCGAGGACCTGCCCGTGGAGGTGGAGTCGGTGGACGTGGTCATCAGCAACGGCGTCATCAACCTATGCCCTGACAAGATCGCGGTCATGAAGGAGGTCCACCGGGCGCTGAAGCCTGGCGGCCGCTTTCAGATCGCCGATATCGTCGTGCACAAGGAAGTGCCACAGGATGCCAAAGACGACATCGATCTTTGGTCGGGCTGAATAGCCGGCGCTCTGCTGGAAGCAGAGTGGCGCTGGGTGCTCGACCATGTGGGCTTCTCCGAGGTCCGCTGGGGGAGGCAGGTAGACGTGTTCTCCGGCTCGAAGCACGAGTCCGACGCAAAAGAGTTCGACACGCGCGGCGTGACGTTCAGCGGCGTGAAGCCACGATAAAGGACGATTATGGAGCCGCGTGGCTACGCGGAGTTGGCCGAGCGCGCACCGGCTCTCCCCGACGGCGCAGAGGAGCGGTTCGCCGGGTACGGCGTCATGGGCCTGCCGTTCGCCTCAGGCCACCTCCTGGCGATGCGCCGCTTTCCCGCGACCTCGGTCGGGCCGGGCTACACGTCGGTGTGGCATCGAGACCCGGCAGGGGCGTGGACGTTCTACACCGACGTCGAGCCCCTTCAGTCGTGTAACCGCTACTTCGGTAGTGACGTCGACAAGACGATCGTGGGCGCCATCGACGTCGACTGGACAGGTCCACGGACGTTCGTCATCCGGGTGAAGGACGCGGACGTCGAGTGGGAGTCCGCGCTTGCCTCGACCCTTGCGACGAGAATTCTGAACCTGATGGGGCGCTTGCTGCCTGACCGTCTGTGGAAGCAGCCTCTGGTGCTGTCGGCCATGGGCGCTATGGCCGGGCCAGCCCTGCGCGCAGGGCGTCTGGGGATGCGGGGCGTGGCGCCCAACGGCCAGCGCTTTGTCGCGAACCCGCGATTGGTCTGGACCATCGCCAGCAGCCGCGCCACCATCCGGGGCGAGTCGCTGGGCAGCCCCGGACCGCTCGCCAGCCAGGCGCGGTTGGGTGACTTCTGGATCCCTCAGCGGGGGCTGTTCGTTGTCGGGAGGGCGTTCTTCGAGCCGTTCGACGCCGATCGTCACCTGGCCACGGCAAGCCGTGGCGCGAGACGCGCGTGGGGGAACATCCCTCAACGGTGAAACCGGGCTATACTGGCGCCGACGAGCGCGTCAGGCCCCCACCCCGGAAGGAGACCGGCTCATGACCATCAAAGCCTACGTCCTTATCGTCGCGGACCCCGGCGCGACCAAGAAAGTCTTCGAGCAGCTCAAGTCAGTAGCCAACGTCGTGGAGCTCCATGAGGTCATGGGGCCGTACGACATCGTCGTCGAAATCGAGGCCCAGAACCTTGCCGACGTGCCGCCCATCCTGAGCGACAAGATCCGGTCCATCCCCGGCGTCGAAAGCACGACGTCGCTGGTGACGTTCCCGGACTAGCCGGCGCCGGAGGCCGGCGCGGCCTCTCGCCGCTCCGGAGCAGGCAACTTCGCGAGCGCGGCGTGGATGTCGTGATACAGATGCTCCTCGCGCGTGTAGATGCGCAGGAGTTCCTCCAGGCCCGTCCGGATGAGCGCCACGTCGCGCATCGTCAGCGGCACCGTCACTTCCTGGTCGAGAGCGGCGGGATCAATGCCTTTGTACGGCACGACGCACCTCCTTTCGCCTCGATCCCATTCTTTCACGGCCGGGGAAGCGCGACCAGAGCCCTACGGCAGGGCCGGGCCGGGGCGCTTAGACTACGCCGTCTTCCTTCAGGGCGCGCAGAGACCGCTCGAACGCGGTCAGCGTGTGGGCGACGTCGTCGCCGGTGTGGACTGACGACACCATGCCGCCGCCGCCCATGAGGTCGACGCCCTCGTTGATCATCGCCCGGCGCAGCGCCGCCATAGCCTGTCCGTTTACCGGCGGCATGGCGGACTGCGGCCGGCCGCGCCAGTCCCACGCGAAGCCGTCCGCCAGTTGCAGCTCCACCCCCAGCGCGATGTGGAACACCGAAAAGTGGCCGTAGACGCATCCCGCGACGCCGGCCTCCTGCAGCAAGCGGTTCATGCCGGTCACCAGCGTCCGGCAAGTCTCCGACGCCCGCCGCTGATGCGAGCCGTCGGATATGGCGTCGAGGCAGGCCGAGCCCGCCGCGGCCGACAGCGGGTTGGCGTTGAACGTGCCCGGGTGGGCGATGCGGTCGCGGACGTTCCACGCGGGGTCGTCGCGGAAGCGGATCATGGACAGGATGTCTTCGCGGCCCGCCACGGCGCCGCCGGGTAGCCCGCCGGCCAGGATCTTCGCCAGCGTCGTCACGTCGGGCGTCACACGGTAGTGGTCCTGCGCGCCGCCGGGGGCGACGCGGAATCCGGTGATGACCTCGTCGAAAATTAGGACGACGCCCGCCTCGGCGGCGCCTCGACCTCGGCCGTGGCCTCGCGCAGTTCCCTCAGGAACTCTGGTTCGAGGGGGATCGTGCCCCACGACGCGCCTGTGGGCTCGACGATGACGGCGGCGACATCGTCACGAGAGCGCAGGGTCTCGCGCAGCGTGCGGGCGTCGTTCTGAGGAAGGACGATAACGTTGGCGAGCGTTCCGGGCGGGACGCCCGGCGCCTGCGGCGTCACGCTCTCGGGCGGCGGCTGGCCGGCCATGTTGTCGTTCCAGCCGTGGAAGTGAGCGGCGAATCGCGCGAGGACGGGCCGTCCCGTGTAGGCGCGCGCCAGGCGCACGGCCATCATCGTCGCCTCGGTGCCCGAGCTGGTGAAGCGCGCAAGCTGGGCGGAGGGGACAAGCTTCTGAACGAGTTCGCCCCAGCGCAACTCGAGTTCGTGCGAGGCGCCATAGTGCGATCCTCGCAGCAGTTGCGCGGCGACGGCGGCCGCCACGTCGGGGTAGTTGGGGCCCAGCAGCAGGGCGCCGTGGCCCATGACGTAGTCGACA
>JBBITS010000062.1:0-11786 GCA_037440665.1 Chloroflexota bacterium | reverse complement strand
GCGCGGGGTCGTCGTCGGATGGCTCGACGACGGACGGCGATTCCTGGCGAACACGCCCGCGGGCGACGTCGCGACGCTGGAGGAGCTGGAGCGGGCCGAGGGCGCCGGACGTCGCGGCCGCGTCTGTCACGACGCGGGCGGCGGAACAAACGTGTTCGAACTGGGTTAGGCCGAAGGTACGCCTCACCGGACCGACCGAGGGCGTCTAAGGGCAGAGCCCTCCGTGTCCGCCATACTGGCCCGCCGTGACGTACCGGTAGCTACGCGAGTGGCTCGTGTCGCCCGCCCCTTCAATCACGGCGCGGTACTGCCACGTCTTCGGGTCGATGAACGCCCTCGGGCCGAAGCCGCCGTCGGCGACAAGCCCATCGGGCGTGAACGTTGCCCACAGCGACGCGTCCAGCTCGATGAGTTGCGACGTGAGGCGGTCGTAGAGGCGCGTCTTTCCCTGCGGAATCGAGCAGTAGCCTTCGGTCCACACAACGTACCGATCGTTGGCTGCCAGTGGCCAGTTGGGGTCGGCGTACGCAGCAGTGGCGACGAACGTCGCCTCGCCCGTCGGGATGGCGACGAGGAAGACATTTACTGTGCCCGTGCGACGCCAGAGCGGGGCTTGTGGATCGTCCACAGCGGGCAGCGTGGCCACCGCCAACGCATCCGGGCCAGCGGGCACGGCGGCGTAAGCTTCGAATTGCAGAAGCACGCGTCCCGAACCTAGATCTTCCAGCGTGAACAGGCTGCGGTCGAAGTCCGTCAACCGCTGGCGGCGGAGCAAGAAACCTCCGGGGGTTTTGACGTCTTGGGACGGCGGCCCCGTCGGAATGAAGGGCGACGAACGGCGCTCACCGGTGTTGAGGTTCAGTATCTCGGCCTCGTTGCCGCCGGGGAAGGTGATCGCCACCGTCCCGTCGTCGAGGAAGAACGCCAGGCGGGCCGGCCCGAGGGAACGGCGTGCCATGGTTGCGAGGTCGAGCAGCCAGGCCTCGCCACCCGCCAGGGCGCTCTCGCCCGAAACCCAGACCATCTTCGACTCGTCCGGGTTGAACGAGCCCAGGGACCCCGGACCCAGGTTGGTCTCCGTCAGCGTTTCGAGGTCGTACAGCACGGTCGAAACGCCGTCCCACGGCTGGAAGGCCGAGGGCGGCAGGCCGAGGGTGCGAGTCTCGTCGGGAATGGCCGGACGAGGATCGGTGAACAGCCCCGTCACGCGCCGGGCTCCCGGTGGGAGCGTGGCCGTCGGCGCAGGCGTGGGTTCGAAGTAAGCCGCGTCGTACGCCGCGGGGTTCCACGTGAGCGACGGGAAGCGGTAGCTGCATGCCGCAGCGTCGTCCGGGAAACAGTGGGGCTGTTCGCCGAAGAACCGGTCCCGGCCACCGAAGGGCGCCGCGTCCGCCAGCTTGCGCTCGTCTCCGCCCGCCGTCGCGACGACGTAGACGGCGTCGTCCCGGAAGTAGGCAGCCAAACGCCCGTCGGGCGAGAGCGCCGGGCTCACGCCGCCAGTCAGATCGCGCATTCCGGCGCCTGTGCCGTAGAGGATGGGTTGCTCGCTGGTGACGGCGCCCACGAGCCACTGTCCATCCAGGCCCTCGATGGCGGTCTGGGCAAAGGACGCCGCTTCGGGCGGAAGGGCGAACGCCTCCTCGGTTCCGCCGGCCCGCCGGACCATGGTGAGCATGTCGCCTTCAGCGACTGCCAGATGGTCGGCGCCGGCCCACGCGGGGCGATAGAACCAGGAGCCGCCCTCGTACAGTTCGCGGCGGTCCGAGCCGTCAGCGCGCATCACCCAGAGGTCCAGGACGCCGCCGCCGCCAATATGCGCGAGCGTGTACGCAATCCACTGGCCGTCCGGCGACCAGACGACGCTCTGGGCACCAAGAGACCAGTCCGAACCCCCACCCCCCGGCGGCGTCGACAATTGGGCCACTGTAGCGAGCGTCCGCTCGTTCGTTCCATCGGCTTCCGCGACGCATATATCGAAGCCGCACGTGTACGCTATTCGTGAGCCGTCGGGAGACAACGTGGGCGACGCGTTCCAATCAGAAGCGCGGTCGCCAGCCACGAGCTGCCGAACCTCGCCCGTGGTGTAGAGCCCATAGATGCTGCCGCCCGCCGCGAACGCCAGCGCGGGCGCCGGGGTTGGCGTGCGATCGCCCCCAGCCGGCGCCTCGACGCCTTTGCACGCCGCGGCCAGGCACGCGCCCAGCAAAGCGAGAATGCCCAACACTGAGGCCGAGCGATGGTTCATCACCGCATCAAGGATACGCCGATGCGCAATACCTCGCGGGCCGATGATGTGTGCCCGGCTGGCAAGCGTCCGGATCTGAATTGATCAGGATGGCCTGCTCACGCAGGAGCGATTGTGGTGCCTTCGCTGGCGGCGCCAGCCTCCAGCGCCTGGCACAAGGCGTGCTCCTGGCGGCCGTCGATGATGAGCGCGCGCGCGCCGGCCGCCGAGGCCACAAGGGCGGCCTCGACCTTGGGGATCATTCCGCCCTTCACTACGCCTTCGTCCACCAGCCGCAGCGCCTCGGCGCGCGTGAGTTCGGCAACCAGCTCCCCCGAACCGTCGAGCACGCCCGCGACGTCGGTGAGGAACACCAGGCGCTCGGCCTCGAGCGCGGCGGCGACATCGCCAGCGACCGTGTCCGCGTTGATGTTCAGCGCCTGGCCCGTGAGAAAGCCGCCCTCGACCTCCGCGCCGATCGAAGCGATGACGGGCAGGAAGCCGTCGTCCAGCAGCGACTCCAGCGCCGCGCGGTCGACCTCGCGCGTCTGCCCGACGTACCCGAGCGCAGGGTCCAGGCGCGAAGCGCGGATGATGGCCGCGTCTACGCCGCACAGGCCAATGGCGCGAGCGCCCAGTGTGTTCAGCCTGCCCGTCAGCTCCTTGTTCACGACACCTGCCAGGACGGCGATAGCGACCTCGAGGGTGACGCGCAGACCGCGCACGAACTTCGACTCGACGCCATGGATGGTCAGCCACTCCGACAGCTTCGCGCCGCCGCCGTGCACGACGACCAGACGGACGCCGTCGAGATACAGCCGAGCGATGTCTTCGATGGACGTGTCGCTGGCGCCGAGGGTAGAGCCTCCAATCTTTACGACTGTTACGCTGCTCATGGTTTATGTCGTGTAGTCGCTGTTGATGTGCACGTACTCAGGGGTCAGGTCGCAGCCCCAGGCTGTCGCGCGGTGTTCCCCGCAGCCGAGGCTGACGCGGATCACGACCTCGTCCGCGCCCAGGTTCTCGCTGGCCGAGGGTTCGTCGAACGGCAGCGGCTCTCCCCGGTACGTGCAGACGCCGCCGAGCCAGACCTCGGCGCGGCCGAGGTTGATCTGGGCGCCGCTGCGTCCGGCCGCCATCAGCACGCGGCCCCAGTTCGGGTCCTTGCCGTACACCGCCGTCTTCACGAGCGGCGACTGGCTGATGGTGCGAGCGGCGGCGCGCGCGTCCTCGGCCGATGCCGCGCCTTCGACCCGCACGGTAATGAGGCGCGTCGCACCCTCGCCATCGCGGGCGATCTGGCGCGCCAGCGATTCCAGCACGCGGCGCAGGGCTTCTGCGAACGTGACCGCCGCCGGATGCGACGCGTCTATCGGCTCGCCTCCGGCCGCGCCGTTGGCGAAGACCAGCGTCATGTCGCTGGTGCTCGTGTCGCCGTCGACGCTGACCATGTTCAGCGTGACGCCGACGGCGGCGCGCAGGGCCGACGACAGAAACGGCTGCTCCACCGGCGCGTCCGTCGTCACAAAGGCGAACATGGTCGCCATGTTCGGGTGGATCATGCCCGCGCCCTTGGCGACGCCGCCGATGGTGTAGGCGCGGCCGGACCACTCGAAGCGCGCGCAGGCCGTCTTCATCCGTGTGTCCGTGGTCATGATGGCGTGGGCGAAGCGCTCGCCGCCGTCCGGACTGAGCGTGATGTCCGCGATGCCGTGACGGATGCGGTCCATCGGCAAGCGCTTGCCGATGACGCCGGTGCTGCCGACGAGCACGTCTTCGGTGGCGACCCCGAGCTTGGCGGCCGCCAGGCGGCACATCTCTTCGGCGTCGGCAAGGCCCTGACGTCCCGTCGCGACGTTAGCGACGCCCGCATTGACGACGAGCGCTCGCGCGCGGCCGGAACGGATATGATCCATGGTGACAAGAAGCGGCGCGCCTTTCACGGCGTTGGTCGTGAAGACTCCGGCGGCGGCGCACGGCGCCTCGGAGTACAGGATCGCGAGATCGAGCTTGTCTTCGCCGTAGGTCTTGATGCCGGCGTAGACCGCGCCCGCGAGGAAGCCTCGCGGCGTCGTCACGTGGCCGCCGGGAACAGGCGTCACCGCCGCCGGAGTCGCGACAGCGTCGCTCACGGGTACATCGCCAGGGCGCGGAGGCCCGTGTCCTCGGGAAACCCGCACATGAGGTTAAGGCACTGGACGCCCTGACCGGCGCCACCCTTCACCAGATTGTCCAGCGCGCTGACGACGATGACCCGGCCCGTGCGCTCCTCGTACACCGGATACAGCAGGCAGTAGTTGGTTCCGGCCACGTGCTTGGTGGCTGGAGGCGTCTCAGCCACCACTGTGAACGGATGCGCCTCGTACGCGGCGTGGAACACCTCGCGCAACGCCTGCTGCTCGCGCCCGGCGGGCAGCGCGCCCGGACGCAGCTTCGCGTAGGACGTTCCGAGGATGCCCCTCACCATCGGGATGTGATGCGGGATGAACGTCAAGGACGGCGGCGGCGCCTCGCGCAGGCGGCCCAATTCCTGCACCATCTCAGGCACGTGACGGTGTCCGCTCAAGCCGTACGCGTCGACGCTTTCATCGGCCTCAGAGAAGTGGACGACGAGGCCCAGCGTGCGGCCGGCGCCGGAGAGGCCGGTCTTGGCGTCGACGATAACGTCGTCTTCGATCAGGCCTTCGCGCACCAACGGCGCCAGAGAGAGGATAGCGCCCGTCGGGAAGCACCCGGGCACGCCGACCAGGCGCGCGGCGGCGATTTCGTCCCTGTGCAGCTCGGGCAGGCCGAAGACGGCGTCGGTGAGCAGGTGTGGCGCGGGATGAGCGACGTTGTACCAGCGTTCGTACTCGGCGGCGTCCTTAAGACGGAAGTCTGCGCTCAGGTCGATTACCGGCAGCCCCTTCTCCACGTAGGGCAGGCACGCCTCGGCCGCCGCGGCGTGCGGGAGCGCGGAGATGACGACGTCGACGTCGCGCAGCTCTTCCTCGATGGTCAGGTCCACCGGCCAGACGTGAGGAAAGACCTCGGAGAGCTTCTTGCCCACGGCGGAGCGCCCGGTGACGGCGGCGACCACGGCCTTTGGATGGCCCGCCAGGATGCGGACGGTCTCGATGCCGAGGTAGCCGGTTACATTGAGGATGCCGACTCTTATCAACGGCGCGCTCCGCGAACAAACCGGCCCGCCGAAGGCGGGCCCTCCCGTTGCTGGCTGCGAAGGAAGTATACGGACGCTCTTGCAAGGCGGGCAAGAATCGCGGTTACTCGCCTAGCAGCGCCTCGCGTGCCCTCGGGTCGGTCAGCTCGTCGACCACGAGGTTCGCGCCGAGTTCATGCGGAGGCTGCCCGTGCGCGACGCCGACGGTGCGGGCGCCGGCGCGGCGTGCGGCCTCGACGCCCGCTGGCGTGTCCTCGACCACGACGCAGCGCGCGTGGTCGACGCCCAGGCGCGCGGCGGCCAGCAGGAAGCCTTCAGGGTCCGGCTTGCCGCGCGTCACGTCTTCCTCGGCGACGAAGGCCGCGAAGGCGCCGGTCAGGCCGATCTCGTCCAGCGCGAGGTCGATGTTCGACCTAGGCGTCGACGACACCAGCGCCTGCGGTATGCCGCGCGCGGTCGCCTCACGCACAAGCTCAGCCGCGCCGGGAAGGGCACGGATGCGGCCTCGGGCGCGCCCGCGGAACAGCGCCTCCTTGCGTCGGCCCGCGGCGGCCACGGCCTCCGCGCTCAGCAGGGGAGCGAAGCCCCGGATGATATCGTCGTTACGGCGGCCGAACGTACGGGCGAAGTACGCCGGGTCGCAGGGCAGACCGAACTCGGCGCAGAGAGCGCGCCACGCCGCCATGTGCGCGTCGCGAGAGTCAACGAGCACGCCGTCGAGGTCCCAGAGGATGGCGGCGGGATGAACGATCACGCCATTAAACGGATCCGCCCGGCCAGCCGACCTCGACAGTCTCCCCGGTCACCTCGTTCTCCAAGACGACCTTCCCTTGATCGACCGCGCCCAGTTGCCGGTTAGCGTTCAACAACTCGATGCCATAGACGGTTCCATCAGGCGCTATGTCCACGTTCAGTTCGTCGCTGACACGGATCGTTTCCACCTGGACCAGCCTCTCGCCGAGGCGAAGGTAGGCGATGTTGTGCCGGGGATCGTAAGAGAGGCGCATGCTCCAGCTCCCTGTCAGAAGAAGCGGGTGATCACGGAATCGCCCCCTGCTCCTTCAGGGCGATGATCCGGTCCCAGTCGTACCCCAGTTCCAGCAGCGCTTCCTCGGTGTGCTGCCCCAGCTCCGGCGCGACGCCACGCGGACCGGCTGGCGTCGCGTAGAAGTCGGCGGGCGTGGCCACGAGCGTCACGGCGCCGCCGTCGGGCGTCGCCACCTCGCGCAGTGCCCCGGACTGGCGCACGACGGGGTCGGCGATGGCCTGAGGGATGGTGTTCACGGGCGCCCACCAGACATTCTCTCGCTCGAAGATCTCGCCCCACTCATCCAGCGTCTTCGTGGCGAACACTTTGTCCAACTCCTCGACAACAGCGGGCGCGTTCTCGCGGCGGGCCGTGATGTCGCGGAAGCGCTCGTCTTCCGCCAGGTCAGCACGCTCGATGGCGCGCAGCAGGTCGGGCCAGTGGCGGTCAGCCTGGAGAAGTAGCAGCCAGAACCAGCGGCCGTCCTTCGCCTGGTAGCAGTCGATGATGGGGTTCACGGCGTGGTGGCGGTCGTAGGTGGCGATGTCGGCCCGCAGGCGCAGGGCCAGCGAGTAGTCCCACCCCATCATGTAGATGCCGGTGCGGATAAGCGACACGGCGACGCGCTGGCCCTCGCCCGTGCGTTCGCGGTGGAACAGGGCGGCGGCGATGGCGGCGGCAGCATTGCAGCCGGTCATGTGGTCGCCCATGCCACCGCGCTGCTGCGGGAACTCGTGGCCGGGCGCCGTCAGCGTCGCGGCGACGCCGGACCGCGCCCAGAACGCGCCGATGTCGTAGGCGGCGCGGTCGCGCTCGTCAGTCTCCGGCCCGTAGCCCGTGATCTGGCAGTAGATGATGCGCGGGTTGAACTTGCGGACGTCCTCGTACGACAGACCGAAATTCTCGAGAGCGCGCGGGCGCATGTTCGACACGAAGACGTCGGCGCGCTCGACCAGCGCGCGGGCAACGGCTTTGCCTTCGTCCGTGTCCAGGTTCAGGCACACGCTGCGCTTCCCCCGGTTGTCGATCTCGAACGGAGGGTTCACCGGGATCATCGCGCCCAGCGCCGAAGCGAAGAGGCCACGGAACGGATCGCCCGTGGGCGGCTCGATCTTCACGACGTCGGCGCCCCAGTCGCAGAGGATGGCGGCGGCGGACGGCCCGGCCACCCACACACCCATCTCGACGACGCGAATTCCTTCCATCGGTCCCGGCACAGCAGTCCTCCTCTGGTCTTCGGTGTGCTGGCGATTATACCGGCGCGCTGGCCATGGGCGAAGCCGAAGGACCGGCGCGTCGTAGACGGCCGGCCCTTCGAAGGAAGGTGAGCGCGAAAGGTTGCTTCAGACGCCTTCGGCGCCGGGCGAGTTCAGAGGTCCTGTCTCGACCTTGTTGGGCCTGCGCTCCAGCTTGCCGGGGTCTTTGTCGAAGCCGCCGAACATGTCCTTATGTTTGTAGGCGATAAGGATGTCCATCAGCTCCGAGGGCTCGCCCCGGCGGCGCTTCTCCATCTCGGCCTTCAGCGTGTCGAGAGCCGGCCAGACATCAGGCCCGAACAGCTTCTGGAGGTACTCGCGCGGGATGCGCGGGTTATTCTCGTCCACGTCGCCGTTGGGCAGGAGCCTCGGCGGCGCCAGGGGCGGCACGTAGTACAGGTTGGGCTCGGTTCCGAACTCCGGGTGGAGGCGGATGGCCACCTTCCACTTGTTCACAAGCTTGTGAACGGCGCTATCCTCATCGTCGAGATAACCGAAGAAACGGATGCGGCCCGGGCACTGGCGCATGCAGGCGGGCGGCACACCCTGCTCCACGCGCGGGAAGCAGAGGACGCATTTCTGCGATATGAGCCGCTTCGGGTTGAAGTAGATGCGCTTGTACGGGCAGGCCTCGGCGCAGAAGCGGTAGCCGTGGCAACGCTCCTCGTCGATGAGGACGGTTCCGTTGTCCTCGCGCTTGTAGATGGCGGTGCGCGGGCAGGCCTCGAGACAGGCGGGGCGCGTGCAGTGCATGCAGATGCGCGGCAGGTAGAAGAAGTAGGTGTTGGGCCACTCGCCGTCACCCTCGTCCTCGTCCCAGTTCATGGCCCAGGGCACGTCCTTGTCCTTGCGCAGGAACACGTTGGGGCCGCCGTTCCACACCTCTTCGTAGTTGAAGTCCCACGCCACGCCGAAGTCCTCGTCGGACGGGAGGACGCTGACGCGGGCCTTGCCCTCGTCGTCGAAGCCGCCCGCGATGTCCATCCAGTCGCGCGGCGAGCCGCGGCCGGGCAGCGTGTTGACCACGTTCCACCACATGAACTCCATGCCCTCCTGGTCGGTCCAGAGGGTCTTGCAGGCGACGGAACAGGTCTGGCAGCCCAGGCACTTGTTGAGGTCGAACACCATCGCCAACTGGCGCTTGGGGGTAGGCGCGCGGTCGGCCATCAGAACTCTCTCCTGAAGAACCACCAGGGCCAGGCCAGCGCAAGGTAGCCGCCGAAGGCGACGGCGAACGAGATGGCCGTCGCCGGAACCTGCGTCAGGTCGCCGCCCACGGGGAACGGCGCCTGGAAGATGCCCACGAAGATCAGACGCCAGAAGTCGTGCCACGGGCCTACCGCGCTCGGGTTGATCCAGGCGAAGGCGACGACGCCCGCGACCAGAGCCAGCCACGAGAGGCTTTGCGGCGCCTCGGGCACAAGGTGGCGCGCCAGGACGACGGCGAACATCGGGACGAAGATGGCGCCGAGCATGAGGATGAAGTCCTCCACGCCCATGGCGTCGGTCGCGACGACGATGGCCGCCGCGACCACGCCCGCGCCGATGAGGGCCGGACGGAAGTAGCGGTATCCGAAACGGCCGCCGGCCAGCGACGCCGCGTAGACGTTGGCCGCCACCTGGTCGGCCTCAAGAGCGACGATGATGAGCAGGCCGCCGACGCCGATGGGCAGCGCGGTGATGAAGCCGGCGACGTCGCGCGAGTTGACGGTGAACACCCACAGCAGGCCGACGATGGCGTACCAGGCGGTGATCGTCCCGGCGCCGGCGAGCGCGCCCACGCCCGCGTCCCTCGGCGAACGCGCCTCGCGGGCGTAGTCGGCGACGACCGGCAGCCAGAGGAGCGGCAGCGCCGCGATGAGGTCGAAGCCCTGCGCCCTGGTAGGCCAGCCGCCCATGCCGTCGGCGTCGTGCAGCACCGGGATCCCGTACGAGAAGATGCCTGTCACTGTCACAAGGGCGATGAGAACGAGGCCGACCCAGAACGCGAACCAGCCCATCCAGCGCGTGACGAAGACGCGCGGCGGCAGGAAGGCCACGGCGAGACCAAGCGCGCCGAATACTATGCCCCACAGCGCCGCCGACCCGCCGAGGCCGGGCACGTGGCTCGCGGTCTCGGTGGCGAAGGCCAGGGCGAACGTCGCCCAGACTATGTGCCGGAGGAGCAGTAACGTGGCGAGGTACGTGCCCGCGGGTACGCCAAACGTCCACGAGAGCAGGCCCACGCTATTCTTCCGCCGCTTCGCGGCCACGGCCCCGACGGCGCCCAGGACAACAGCGCCCGCGAAGCTTCCGACGATGGCGACGAGGATGGCGTCGCGCAGCGTTAGCGCCGGCACCAGGTAGGCGGCCGGCACGAACGCCAGCAGGCTCATGGAGAGGCCGCCCCACAGCATGGCATAGTTGCGCGCCGTCAGGCTGCTGGAGCCGCCCATCACCGAAACGGCCGGCGGCGCCGTGATCCAGCGGGCCATCTCACGAACCGCCACGTGTCTCCTCCGTCGCTTCTTCCGCCTGCTCCAGGAGCGGCACTTCGGGCGGCACCGCCAACTCGGGAAGCACCGCGCGCCCGTTGGGTCCGAACGGCCCCATCACGTCCACCGTGGCGTAGATGATCTCCTCGGTGTCCACCGAGGCCCGCGCCAGCAGCGACTGGTGTGGGTCGGCGTCGGCGCGCCCCAGGTTGCGGCAGATCATCGACTGCCCGTGCGACCGGACGTCGAAGATCGGCCCGACGAGCATGGGCGACACGCCGTAGCGCAGGTGCTCGCGCCCCTGGATCATTCGCGGCAGACCATGGTGGATCCACGCCTCGCCGACGCTGATGGTGGGGTCGAAGCCGGCCGCCTGGTTCCACCGCCGCTCGTTGTGCGAGGGATTGATGACAGTCTCGACGCCCATGGCGTCCATGCGCTCGACCAGGCTGCGGTGGAACGCGTCGTAGCAGATGAGCGTGCCGAGCCGGCCGATCTTCGTGTCTACAGGCATGATGTCGGAGCGATGCCCCGGACTGAACCCGAACTTCGGCTCCGTCGGCGGCGCCAGATTGACCTTGGGCGTGCGCCGGAGCACGACGCCGCCCGGGTTGAACAGGTACGACTGGTTGTACACGCGCTTCCCCACCATGTGGCGGCCCTTGACGGCTTCCTCCTCGACGTGGGGCATGTAGACGCAGCCGCCGCAGAGGTAGACACCGTATCCCCGCGCTAGGGTCGAGAACGTTGCCGTGTACATCTGCTCGACCTCCAGCGCCGTCTCGAGGAAGACGGTGCGGATGATCGACGTCCGGAACCTGAGCAGCGCCCGCGTGAAGCGGGGCAGGTTCCTCGGTATGGCGCGGATGAGCACTTGGGCAATGGTCTTCGCGTCGCCGATCTGGTGGTACGTCTGCGGGACGAACGCCAGCGGCAGGCCGATCCCTTCGGGGAAGGCGACGAGCGTCGGGACCGACAGATCGACCGACTTCTCTACGAGCTGCATGAGGCTGTCCATCTTGCGGTGGAACGCCTCGGCGCTCGCGTAGTCCGACATCTCGGGCTTCGCCTGGACGGCGACCAGATTGACCTTCACGTGACCTTCTCCACCTCCACCGCCACAGCCCGGTCCACCTGCTGAGGCACCCAGTTCCAGCGCCAGTAGTTCAGGTGGCCGTAGCCGCCCGCCATGTGCAGCCACTTGATGAAGCCCGGGATGGCGAAGTCATACGACTTGCTGCCCCGGAACTGATGGGGCTCCCAGGCGTGGTAGATGATCACTTGACCCGGGCGGCACGACGGCGCACGCTTCACCCGGACGTAGAACGAATCCATGTCGTTGAAGACGCGCACTTCCTCGTCGTCCTCTATGCCCTTGGCCTTCATGTCGGCGGGATTCATGAAGAGCGTCGGGTGGCCCCGGTGCGTGCGTGAGAGCACGGTGTTGAGCACCCACATCGAGTGGATGGACCAGCGCTGGTGGCCGCTGGTCATGACGAACGGGAAGTCGCCGCCCATTTTCGGCGTGGGCTTATGGAGAGGCAGCTCCTCGCCTGCCTCCAGGAACCAGTCGTGGTCGATGTAGAACTGGATGCGGCGGGCGTACGTCGGGTACGGCACCTTCTTCTCGGTGTGCCAGGTCAGC